>JAJYBT010000515.1 GCA_021778875.1 Acidobacteriota bacterium
TGTTTACCCTTGGAACGGCATTGCGCAAGGTAATACCATCGCCCAGATCCAGGGTGAGTGCCAGGCGCACACCCCACGCCCTCCCGGTGGCTGTACCCCGTTGACTCTGACCTACACCACAGGTCCGCAGGACTTCAAATCCAATATCTATGATGCGGCTCTGTTCTTCCAGGACGACTGGAAGGTGAATCCCAACCTGACCCTCTCCGGCGGTATTCGCTGGGAGTCGCAGAACCATGTTCCCGACCATAACGACTGGGCGCCGCGTGTCGCCTTTGCCTACGCCCTGGATGGACACAAAACGCATAAGCCCCTCACCGTGCTGCGCGGTGGCTACGGCTTCTTCTACGACCGCTTCAGCTCCAGCAGCCTGATGAACCTGGAGATGTTGAATGGGACGGCCAACAGCCAGACTCAGATCAGCATCGCCAACCCCACCTGCTTCAACGGAACAGACTTCAGCAGCCTAAATCTGTCCAGCTGCGGTAACGCAAAAGCCCTCACGCCTGAGATCTATCAGCTCTCGCCCAACTACCGCTCGCCCAACACGGAACAGGTGGGCGTAAGTGTGGAACGTCAGGTATCAAAGTTCGCTACTCTGACGGTGACCTACCTGCACTCCTTTGGCGTACACCAACTGGTGGTTCGCGATGCCAATGCGTATCTGCCAGGAACCTACCAGTACGGAAATCCGAACCTCACCGGCACGCGTCCTGACTCCAAGCTAGGTATTGTGCAGCAATACTATCCCGAGGCGGTCTTCAAGCAGAATCAGCTGACCGTCAACATCAACGCACGCTTCTCGCAGAACTTCGGCATCGCCGGTTTCTACAATCTGACTTCTGCTCATTCCAACGGCGGCGGCGGTTCCCGGCCCTCAAACTCCTACGACCTGAATCAGGACTACGGACGTGCCGCATTCGTCCGTCCGCAGTGGCTATTCCTGATGGGCAACTACTCAGCGCCATGGGGAATTAGCTTCAATCCATTCCTGATTGCTCAGGCAGGAAGCCCCTACAACATCCGTGGACCCTACGACCTAACAGGAGACTCGTTCTATAACAATCGTCCTGCGTACGCGACATCAGCCTCTGATCCCAGCCACGTAGTCCAAACCAGCTATGGCGCGCTCGATCTGGTACCCCAGCCCGGCGAAAAGCTTCTGCCTATCAACATTGCCAATGGTCCTGCTGCCGTGGCAGTCAATCTACGCATCAGCCGCGCCTTTGGACTCGGGCCTAAGATTGCTGCCACGGGTGGTCCCGCTCCCGGCGGCATGAGCGGCGGCCCTCATGGCCATATGCATGGTGGTTTTGGCGGCGGTCCCTTCGGACACGGCGGTATGCGCGGTGGCATGACCAATACGGGCCGCAAATATGCGCTCACCTTTAGCGCACAGGCTCTCAACCTCTTCAACGATATCAACCTGGGTACGCCCCATGGATCGATCGTGCCCACCTTCAATCCCAATTCAGGCCTCTACGGTCCGGGAGCACAGTTCGGAAAGTCTTCAAGTCTTGCCGGCGGCATCTTCAGTACACCGTCTGCCGCACGTCGCATCTACGTTCAGGCGGCGTTCCAGTTCTAGCCGGTTTGCAGCACAGACAGCACGGGCTGGAGGGTCTTCCTCCAGCCTTCTTTTTCTCTCTCAGCTTCTGGCGCTCTCAAGGCCGGCCGGCGAGCACCTTAGTGTACAGATCCTCCCACTGGTTGATGCGCGCATCCATGCAGAATTGCGATGTGACGCGCCCCCTGGCGGCTCTGCCCGCGGCCCGGCGCTCTTCAGGGGATGCCGCCATCACCTGCGACATGGCTCCCGCAAGAGCCTCAGGAGATTTGGCCTCTACCAACCATCCGCACTCGCCCGCTAGTTCGTGTACACCGCCTACATCGGTCGCCACCACCGGCTTCTCCATGGCCATCGCCTCCCCCAATGAGAGCGGTATTCCCTCCCAGGCCGACGACAGGACAAACGCATCCGCGGCATCCAGCAGCGCCGGCAAATCGCGGCGCAGGCCAAGCCAGCGTACATGCGAGTTGAGCCCCATCTGCGCGGCCAGCGCGCTTACCCGGTCAAACTCCGAGTGCAGCGCATCCCCGGCAATCCACAGACGAGCGTATGGGTGGGAGGCACGCAACTTTTGAAAAGCTCGCAGCAGGCTGGAATGATCCTTGGCGGGCACAATGCGTCCTGCCGTCAGCCACACAAACTCATCCGCAACCCCCATCGCCGCGCGCGTCCGCTGGCGGCGCTCCGCGTCAGGCACAAGGCGATCCACTTCGATGGCATTGTGCAGTACGAAGCACTTGTCCCGGGGCACCGCCTTGAGCCGCACATAGCGCTCCGCGGCAGCGTGGCTCACTACCATCGTCCGGGTGCTCAGCGAGTCCGTCAGGCGATAGGCCAGCATCCGCAGCCATCCGCCCTCGTACACGTTATGCACCGTGGAAATGACCACAGGAGCAGGCAAGGATGCCTTCAGCAACCGCGTGACAAAATTTGCGTGGAAGCTGTGGCTATGCAGGATATCGGGCTGAAAGTCGTGCAAAAATGCACGTCCCCGGGCCATTCCCTGCAACACGCTCACCGGGGATCTGCGCATGTTCAGCCGCAGGGAGCGGAGATCGATCGGCCACTCCTCTGCGAGTTGTGGCCGCAGCACCAGCAGCGCCACCGAGTGGCCGCGCTGCGCCATGCGGTCTGCCAGAGCCAGGGTTTGCCGTTCCGCGCCGCCTATACCCAGCGACGTAAGCACATACACAATCCGCATGTCACATGCACCTGACCGGAAATCCAAGTGCAAGCATCATAACCCGGCAGGTTAGTGTTTGTGGACAAATAAGTTACGGCGTCGCAGCCACTCATCCAGGGCCAGCGAACCCGGCCCAAGAATCAGAATGAGCAGGGCAGCAAACCAATAGGTGTATGGCGTGGCCCCATAAAAATCACTGGGGTTCGAGAGAATGTGGGTGAAGTTCACCCGGTCATCCGGAACGCTCAGATAAGCGACGGTCATATTCACAAACAGCACCAGCGATGTGAATCGAGACGCCAGCCCCACGAGAAACAGGAATCCACCACCAAACTCCACCAGCGCCACCAGCAGAGCGGTCATGGCCGGCGCGGGGAGGTTCAGGCTGGCAAAAAACTCGGTCACGCGCGCCAGGTGCGTCAGCTTGCCCCAGCCATCCTGGGCAAACTGCCACCCCCAGTAGAGGCGTATGGCAAGCAGCAGGGGGCTTTGCAGGCGGTTAAGCATCGCCTCAACCCGTGCCGTGAGATTACCTATCCATTCCAGTGCAGTCCGCATCGATCTTCCTCACATTCCTTCCATCAGCAACTCAAGTTCGGGTGCGCAAAGCCATCCCAGTTCAGCCCAGTTGGCAAACCATGCGTGTAGACACCGCGCCGTCTGCACCTCATTCAATCGTGACTCGGCAAAGCCTGCGGCAATCGCATCAGCCAGCGGCTTCCCTTCACTAAGGCACCGCAGGGTGACAAACTCCTCGCGACGCAGGCGCTTGTAGTAGACGGCGTCCTCCACGCGATGAGCTGCAACCCACGCCGGTCGGCGCCGAATTCCTGGCAACGCCGCTGGAGCCTCCTCGATCTCCTCGCTGGCGATGCCTGCCTCACTGGCCTGGCGCTTTTCACCGGCATGCAGCCCGCGCACCACCTCGTCTGCTGGATACTCCAGCGCC
>JAJYBT010000516.1 GCA_021778875.1 Acidobacteriota bacterium
GTTGCGCGGCTGGTCTACCTCGCAGCCGCGACGCACCGCAATGTGATACGCCAGCAGCTGCAGCGGACCCACCTCCAGCACCGGCAGCAGCAGTTCGGGCGCATCCGGCACGTAGACCACATGATCCACGAGCTGGCCGATCTGCTCATCGCCTTCCATCGCCACCGCAATCACTCGGCCCGAGCGTGCCGTCACCTCCTGGATATTCGAGAGCGTCTTTTCATACCGCAGCCTGGAGTCACGATTGCTCTCGTCCTTCGTCGCCAGCACCACTACCGGCAGCGTCTCGTCGATCAGCGCATTGGGCCCGTGCTTCATCTCTCCCGCCGGATACCCCTCCGCGTGAATGTAGGAAATCTCCTTGAGCTTCAGCGCGCCTTCCAGCGCGATCGGGTAATGAATGCCCCGCCCAAGAAATAGAAAATCCCGTGCTGTCGAATACTCCCGGGCCAGCGTCTCGCATGCCGTGTCTGCCGACTTCAGCAGGTCGCTCATCTTGGCAGGAATGGCGCTCAAGCCCTCCAGCAGCAGCCGGCTCTCGCCCTCGCCGATCGTTCCCCGTACCTGCGCCAGATGCACGGCAAACAGGAACAGCGCCACCAATTGCGCCGAGAATGCTTTTGTCGACGCCACACCAATCTCCGGCCCGGCATGCGTGTAGATCACCCCGTGCGCCTCGCGCGCAATCATCGCGCCTACCACGTTGCAAACCGCGATGGTCTTCGAACCTTTCGCGATCATCTCGCGCTGCGCCGCCAGCGTGTCCGCCGTCTCGCCCGACTGCGTAATCAGGATTCCGATCGCCGCTGGATCGGCAATCGGATCACGGTAGCGGTACTCGCTCGCGTAGTCCACCTCCACCGGAATGCGCGCCAGCCGCTCAATCATGAACTTGCCCGCTGTCGCCGCATGCCAGCTTGTGCCGCAGGCCGCAATGTTGATCTTGTCCGCACGCCGGAATTCCTCGTCCGAGATCTTCATTTCGCTCAGGAACACCCGGCCGCTGTCCAATGAAATACGCCCCAGCGTCGTGTCGCGGATCGCGCGCGGCTGCTCGAAAATCTCCTTGAGCATAAAGTGCTTGTAGCCGCCCTTTTCCGCCTGGATGGGGTCCCAGGTAATGCGCTGCACCGGCCGCTCAATCGGATTCCCCTCAAGGTCCGTCAGCGCAACACCGTCGCGCGTCATCACGGCCACGTCGCCATCCGCCAGGAAATACAAATTCCGCGTGTGATGCAAAATCCCCGGCACATCTGACGCGACAAAATACTCGCCTTCGCCCAGCCCCACCACAACCGGCGGACCGTTGCGTGCCACCACAATCTTGTCCGGATCCTTCGCGTAAAGCACGCACATCGCATACGCGCCCGTAAGCCGCTGCGCTGCGGCGCGCACCGCATCTTCCAGCTTTAGCCCCGCGCCGGACTTCTCCGCCTCGGCAAACTCCTGCTCGATCAGGTGCGCGATCACCTCGGTGTCTGTCTCGGTTACAAACTTATGTCCTTCGGCAGAGAGCTCCTGCTTCAGCGCAAGGTAGTTCTCCACAATTCCGTTGTGCACGACCACGATGCTGCCCGTGCAGTCGCGATGCGGATGCGCGTTCTCTTCCGTCGGCCGCCCGTGCGTGGCCCAGCGCGTATGGCCAATGCCATAGGTGCCTTCGAGCGGGTGCTCGCGAATCACCTCTTCCAGATTTTTCAGTTTGCCAGGCGCGCGTCGCAACTCGAACTTGTCGCCATGCCCGCCCACCGCGATGCCTGCCGAATCGTACCCGCGATATTCGAGCCGCCGCAGCCCCTCGATGATGAGGGGAACAACCTTCTTACCGCCGCCGACGTAGCCGACAATCCCGCACATAGTGTTCCTCTGATGCCATTAGGGGATGCAAAGCAGACTGCCCGCAACAGAAATCCAGCGGGGGGGCAGGTCTAATTATCTTCTTCCAGATGGAAGCGGAATTCTTCGATCACCGGATTGGTAAGCACCTCACGTGCAATGCGCTCCACCTCGGCGTGCGCAGCGGCCGCATCGAGCGAATCAGCCAGCCGAATCACAAAATATTTTCCCTGCCGCACGTCCTCAATGCCGTGATACTGCATCTTCCTTAAAGCGCCGTGAATGGCCTGGCCCTGCGGATCCAGAACCGTTTGCTTGAGCGTGACATAGACATGAGCCTTCATTTTGCCTGATTATAAACGGTGCGGCCTCACCGAAAGCACCGGAGTCATCGGCTCCCAACTCCCAGACCACAGGACAAGCATGACCAATTATTTGACCCTTCCGATTGGCGATAACTCCCCTGAAGCCGTGAACGCCGTCATCGAGATCCCCGGCGAGTCAACCAACAAATACGAATACGACAAGAAGCTCAATGTTTTCCGGCTTGATCGCAATTTGCACTCGCCCGTCCACTATCCCGGCGACTACGGCTTCATTCCCTCAACTCTCAGCGACGACGGCGACCCACTCGACGTGCTGGTTCTGGTCGACGCCGCCAGCTTTTCCGGCTGCGTGATGACCGTCAGACCCATCGGTGTGCTTGAAATGCTCGATCAGGGCATCCTCGACGAAAAAATCCTCGCCGTCGGCAAAAACAATCCTCGTTACTCCGACGTGTGGAACTATTCCGAGATCTACCCGCACATGCTCAAGGAGATCACCCACTTCTTCTCCATTTACAAGGACCTCGAGGGCAAGCGCGTCGAAATCATCGGTTGGCGCGATGCAGCGCACGCCCGCGAACGCGTACTGGTGGCCGCAAAAAACTTCAAGGCTCCCAAATAGGCGCGGGGCACGCGCCCGCGTGCCTTATGCCTCTTCCACCGCGCTGCGTGTCCGCGCCGCGCGCGAAATCCAGTAAAACACCGGCCCCAGCGCCGCAATCAATAACCCAAACAGCAGCGCCGGCATATGCGCCATGCGCTCCTGGCGTGAAACATACGCCGCGTAGACAATCAGCCCCGTCGGAACCACGCCCAGCCCAATCGCCGTTGCCAGGCTCCCCGCGCAGAATGGCCGCTTCAACTCAGGCTCGCGGAAGCGCAGCACCACCAGCGCCAGAAACTCCAGAACCAGGCTCGCGCCATACAGAATCAGGTCAAGCGAGATCAGCCGCTCAAAGCTGAGCTGCAGCGCCAGCCCCCATGCCAGCGCGCACAGCAGCACGGCCACCCACGGCACTCCATAGCGATTGCGCTTCGCAACCACACGGGGCAACATGTCGTCTTCCGCCAGCACCATCGGCAACCGCGCATACGACATCATTAGCGCGTTGAACATGCCCAGCCCGGTTAGTGTGCCGCCCAGCACCACGGCCAGCTCCAGCCAGGGCCCTGCCAGCGTCCTTGCTGCGTCTGCCCACGACCCCGTGCTGAACCGCGCCGCATCCATCCCCGCAAACGCAATTGCCGCCAGCGGAAGAACATACGTCAGCGCAACCACCGCCGTGCTCCACAGCATCGCCCGCGGATAATTCCGTTGCGGGTCTTCCACCTCCTGAGCTACCGTTGATGCGTTGTCCCAGCCCATATAGTTCCACAGCCCCACCACAATTGCCGTCGAAAGCCCCGCGCTGCCCGCCGCCCCCGACTGCCACGCCGTGTTGTGCTGCAGATGCATGCCGTGCCACGCCGCCGCGACCATGAGAACCGCAAAGGGCGACAGCAAGAGTGCAAACAGGCCTACCGACCCGTCGCCCAC
>JAJYBT010000517.1 GCA_021778875.1 Acidobacteriota bacterium
GCACCCTGTGAGATCCAGCCGTCCGCACTTCGCATTCGCCTTCATCGTGAGCATGGCCGGCGCGTGGGCCGCACTGCTGTCTGCTGCCGGCCACGCGCAGATGGTGTCACCCGCCATTGACCGGAGCGGGCAGCCCTTCTCGTACTTTTCAAAACCTACGGACGAGATTGGCGTGATGGGAGCCGAGGCGGCGACGGAGATTACGCCGGAGGGCTATCTGCGCACGGGCTACGGCGAGCTGATGTTCTTTACGGGCGCGGGGCTGGAGCCGACCAGCGTGCGCATCCGCACGCTGGAAGAAGGTCACCTGCCGATCATCCACTACGCGCTGACGCGCGACGGCATTGAGTACCGGTTCACGCTGTTTGCGGCGACGCTGGATGGCAGGGACAACGGCGCGCTGGTGGATTTCATCCGGGTGGAGATGAGGAACAGCGCGCAGGAGGCGACACGGGCGATCTTCGCGACCGGCATCCGTTACGACGCGCTGTCAACTACCGGACTGCCGCATGGCGACAATCGCTTTCTGCGTCCGGCGGAGGGCAAGTTTCCCGGGGCCTATCGCCAGATCGGCGAACCCTTCAGCCAGGCGTGGTCCAACTCGTTTGACGACGCGCATTTCTTCCGCGATGGGCGACTGCTCTACAGCTTTCCGGGGGGCTATGCCTCGCGGCAGTTCACGCTGCGCGACCTGATCCGCGACCGGCAGCCTGCGGACCTGAGCCGGCCGGCGCATCTGCACGTGGAGCAGGAGACGCCGGTGGGGATTGTCACCTACTCCGCACTGCTGCAGCCCGGCGCGGAGAAGACGTTGGAGTTCAAGATGCCGGTGGCTCCAACCGCGGAGGCGGCAACGATCGCAGCCATCGACCAGGCGAATTTTGACGATGCGCACAGGCGGATAGTGAAGATGTGGCATCAGATTCTGGCGTCGGGGATGCAGATCGAGCTGCCGGAGCAAAAGCCGGTGGACACGTTTTATGCCAACCTGATCTACGATCTCATCGCCATCGACCACATCGGCGCGGATTACATCCAGACGGTGAACAAGCTCCACTACCATGCGTTCTGGCTGCGCGACGGCGCCGATATCGTGCACAGCTACGACGTGACGGGCTACCCGCAGATTGCGAGCGAGTGCCTGAGGTTCTTTGCCAGGTCGCAGCAGCCGGACGGGGATTTTCTGTCGCAGGCACAGCAGTATGACGGGTGGGGCGAGGCGGTGTGGGCCTATGCGCAGCACTACCGGATGACACGCGACAAGGCCTTCGCGGAGTGGGCGATTCCGCAGATTGACCGCGCCGTGGACTGGCTGGATGCAGCGCGCGCGGCAGATCCGCTGCACATTGTTCCGGCGAGCGACGTGCGCGACAACGAGTACATTCCCGGGCATCTGACCGGGTACAACTTTCTGGCCCTCGACGGCCTGCGGGTGGCGATTCCGATGGCGGCGCAGACCGGGCACGCGGCTCTGGCGCAAAAGTGGCAGGGCGAGTACGAGAGCCTTCACCAGGCATTCTTCAAAGTGCTTGACGCGCAGGCGGCGGCGCACGACGGATACATTCCGCCGGTGCTGGACGGGCAGAGCGGCGGCTACGACTGGGGCAATCTGCTCTCCGTGGTTCCGGAACCAACGCTGAACGCGCACGATCCGCGGGTGACGGCGACACTGAAGGCGACGCAGGCGAAATACGCCGAAGGCATCATGACCTATGCCAACGGCAAATTCCTGCACCACTACCTGACGATCAAGAACACGCTGACGGAGACCGTACGCGGGGACCAGGAGCAGGCGCTGAACGAGCTGTACGCGATACTGGCGCACACCAGCTCGACCCACGCGGGATTCGAATACAAGATTCGTCCGTGGGGCGACCGCGACTTTGGCGACAATCTCTCGCCGCATGGCTGGTTCGCCGCCGACTACCGTACCCTGCTGCGCACGATGCTGGTGCGCGAGGAGGGCCAACAGCTCGATCTGCTGTCGGTGGTTTCGCCGGCGTGGATCGGCAAAGGCAAGACCATTGCCGTGCGGCAGGCGGCGACCTACTTTGGCCCGCTCGACTTTACGCTGGAACAGCCCGAGAACGGAGAGGCGACGCTGCATCTTCAGGCCGCGTTCAGGACGCCGCCGGGGGCGATCGTCGTGCACCTGCCCTGGTTCGTTACATTGGCGTCGGCCACGGCCGACGGCAAGCCGGTGCGGGCCGAGAATGGCGCGATCAGCGTGCCATGGAACACGCGCACACTGGCACTGCGCTGGACGATGAGGCGCGACACGCCGCAGCTGAGCTACGAGCACACGGTAGCCGCGTACAAGGCGGAGTATGCCCGCCGCTACAACACCCTGATGCACGGGCCGGATGGAGGAAAGTAGACACGGAAGCAGCGACGGCCGGCGCGGGCGGGGACGTATTTTCTGCACCGGGAATGGTGCGTTCCCGAGGGAATGGGAGCGAAAAAATATTTTGGATAGATCCTGCAAATAAGTTATTTATTTTCAGATGTTTGCGCAGAGGTAAATCGGCTAAAATTCCTATCATCAATGACTTATGGCCAGAATCTAGACAGCAAAGAAGTTACGGGCAGCGGTGGTGGCTGCGCTTCGTGGCCTGGATGCCGTGTTTGCTGCTGACTGGTTCTATTGTGCGCCGGACGGGGAAAATTGTCGGCAAAGTTGGGGGGATATTTTTTGTGGGGTGCGACGATTTTAAGCCGCTCGCACGTATCGTAGGCCGTGCTACGAGCTTGCGGAGGGATTGAGCGTGGAAAGCCGAGAGCAGTGAGGTGGTCTCCCAGGTGCGCAGAAGCGAGGCACCTGGGGCAACCGGCCTTTGCGGTGAGTATGCATGGATCGGGGCCGGCGCCCGCTTTCTCTTTATCCGGTGGCAGCAAAAGGGGCCGCATGCAGCGGCCCCGCAGGTGAAGACAGGAATTGCAGGAAGCGTGAGCCGGCCGGCGCCCGGGCGGGCGGAGCGGCCGGACGCTGCGCTCAGTCGTAGTACTCGAGCCCGAGGTGGGTGATGAGGTCCGCGCCCATGATGTGGCGCAGGGTGTTCTTGAGCTTCATGGACTGGATGAAGAGATCGTGCTCGGGGTAGAGCCCCTCGGCGGTCTGGGGCGACTTGAGGTAGAAGCTGAGCCACTCCTGAATGCCGATGGAGCGAAGGCTGGGGGTGCGCTTGGCGAGATCGAGGAAGAGCACGAGGTCGAGCGCGATGGGAGCGGCGAGGATGGAGTCGCGGCAGAGGAAGTTGACCTTCAACTGCATGGGATAGCCGAGCCAGCCGAAGATGTCGATGTTGTCCCAGGCCTCTTTTTCGTCGCCGCGCGGCGGATAGTAGTTGATGCGGATTTTGTGGTAGATGTCGCTGTAAAGCTCGGGATACATGTCGGGCTGGAAGATGTATTCGAGCGAGCCGAGCTTGGACTCTTCCTTGGTTTTGAATGACTGCGGCTCGTCGAGGACTTCGCCGTCGCGGTTGCCGAGGATGTTGGTGGAGAACCAGCCTTTGACGCCCAGCATGCGCGCCTTGAATGCGGGGGCGAGCACGGTCTTCATGAAGGTCTGGCCGGTCTTGAAGTCCTTGCCGCAGATGGGGGCGGCGTTTTTCTTGGAGAGCTCGACCATGACGGGAAGATCGACGGTGAGGTTGGGCGCGCCGTTGGCGAAGGGCACGCCTTCCTTGAGGGCGGC
>JAJYBT010000518.1 GCA_021778875.1 Acidobacteriota bacterium
TTCACCGACTTCTGCACCGTGACCCAGTTGGTAAGCAGGCCGCCCAGCCAGCGCTGGTTGATGTACGGCATGCCGGCGCGCGTAGCCTCTTCGGCAACGGCATCCTGCGCCTGGCGCTTGGTGCCCACAAAGAGAATCGTCTTGCCGCTCGAGCAGAGGTCGGTCACAAACTTGGACGCGTCCTTGAAGAGCTTGAGGGTCTTCTGCAGGTCGATGATGTAAATTCCGTTACGCTCGCCGAAGATGTACTCTTTCATCCGCGGGTTCCAGCGCTTGGTCTGATGCCCGAAGTGCACACCTGCTTCGAGCAGCTCCTTCATAGTGATGGTGGCCAATGGTCCTCCTTCGTGGACTGCATTCCGGCCTAGCCGGAATTGATGCCCCTTGCGGGGAGATTTGAAAAATCAGAAACCAGGGACCGGGAACATCGGGACCAGAAGAGCCGGAATCGGCCAACTTAGTCGCAATGTCCCCAGTCCCTCGATCCGGAGCGAGCGCATTAGCGCTTGCTGAACTGGAACCGCTTTCTGGCGCCCTTCTGACCGTACTTCTTGCGTTCCTTGACGCGGGCGTCGCGGGTAAGCAGGCCCTCGCCCTTGAGCGCCTTGCGGAGCTCGGGGTTGAACTCAAGCAGGGCACGGGCGACGCCCATCTTCACCGCGTCGGCCTGGGCAGCAACGCCGCCGCCGGTCGCGTTCACAAGGACGTCGAAGCTGCCCGACAGCTCCGCCACGGCCAGCGTCCGCTTGGCCGACGCGCGCTGCTGTTCGGTCACGAAGTACTCGTCGAACTTCTTGTCGTTCACCTTCCACTCGCCCGTTCCGGGGCGCAGAAAGACGCGGGCAATGGCGCTCTTGCGCCGCCCCGTCCCGTAATACTGCACCAGATCAGCCATTCCGTCTCCTAGCTTTCGGCTCTGGGCCGTCAGCTTTGAACCTGTTTTGTTCTCGGATCAGCGGCATCCGTGCCGGCTCACCATTGCCGCCGGAAAGAGCCGGTCCCTGATCCGCGATTCCCTGCCTTACTTGAGTTCAACCGGCATCTGCGCGGCATGGGGGTGCTGGTCGCCGCGGTATACCTTCAACTTTGTGCCCATTGCGCGTCCGAGCTTGGTCTTGGGCAGCATGCCTTTCACGGCCTCTTCGACCACTTTCTCAGGCCGGCGGCCGATGAGCCGCTTAAACGACTCCTCGCGCAGTCCGCCCGGGAAGCCGGTGTAGCGGCGATAGATCTTCTGCTGGTCTTTGAGCCCGGTCAACCGGATCTTCTCCGCGTTGATCACGATCACATGGTCGCCCATGTCGATATACGGCACGTACTGGGGATTCAGTTTACCGCTCAACACACTGGCGGCTTTGGTGGCCAACCGGCCCAGCGTCTGGCCGGTGGCGTCCACCACATACCACTTGCGGCTGATCTCCTTGCCGCTCGGAACAAAGGTCGACATGTCTCTTCAATCCTTTAAAAAGCTCTCGACACCCGGCATCCGGGCGCCCCAGGCCCAGATTTCAGGCCCGGAGAAAAACCAGCGCAAAGCGCTAACGCCCGCGCCAAAAAGCACGGGCTTTGAAAATTCTGCCCACTGCCAAACAAACCTGTTCGGGTGAGAAGCTGCGGGGAGTTTACCTGCGAAGCCCGTCTTAACAAGTCCGTCTTCGCCCTGGCCTCTGGTCCGGCCTACCAACTACCCCGGCCTGGCCATTTGCCGCCTGTTCCGCGAGAGCCCGTGCAGGGCCTCTTGCAGATCGGTCAGTTTTCGTACTCTCAGCCCCGGCAAGCAAAACCTGCAACCGGAACCAGGGTACACACAGACCTCAGGCGCAACACCGCGCAAGGTCTTCAGAATAGCCGAAAAATTGTGCCGAGTCAATGAACCGCATGCCGCCTGAGGGCTGTGGAAGGCGGAGGAAAACTCCCATTCCCGGGGAATTGCGGGTGGATTTTGCGAAGAATGCTACGAGGAGGACATCTTGCCAGAGATTTGGCGGCCGGCATCCGAACGGCAGCCTGAGCGCTTACATCCTGGGCCGCGCGCCTTTCTCCACCAGGCGGGTGACCAGGCCCACGGGCAGAAAGCGCACGGCAAAGGCGGTGAGGCGGCCGCTCGGCTTGGGCAAAACGGTCCTTCGGCCGCGCAACAGCGCGTCCACGCCGAGCCGCGCAACTTCTTCAGCCGATTGCAGTTTGCGTTGGCGAAAGATGGAGGCGCGGGCCACCTCGAAGAATTCGCTCTCAGTGGTTCCGGGGCAGAGGGCGGTGACATGGATGCCGTGGCGCGCGACCTCTTCCGCCAGGCCCAGGGCAAAGAAGCGGTCGAACACCTTGGTGGCGGCGTAGGTGGCCAGATAGGGCAGCGGCTGGAAGCTGGCGGTGGACGCGACGACCAGCACCCATCCCCTCTTCCGCTCGACCATGCGCGGCACGAAGAGCCGCGACAGGCGCACCACCGCCTCGCAGTTGACCCGGACCATGCTGAGCTCCTGCTCGGGCCGGCTGGCGTGAAAGGGGCCGTACTGTCCGAGGCCGGCGTTGTTGATGAGGATGTCGACGGCCAGGCCGGCACCCTCAGTGGCGTCGTAGATCTGCTGCGGAGCGGCAGGATCGTTCAGATCGGCCGCCACGATCCGGGACTCGGCGCCCTGCGCGGCGAGCTCGGCCGCGAGCGCTTCCATCCGCTCTGCGCGTCGGGCAGTAAGGATAAGCTTTGCGCCTCTTCGCGCCAGATTGCGGGCGAGGGCAACGCCGATGCCTGCACTGGCCCCGGTTACCAGCGCCCATTTGCCTTCGAACTCTCGAGACAACGCCATAGTCCCACCAGAATAACGGCAATGGCGCAGCTGCGGCCAAATGCCGTCGCGTAGTACCATGAAGCCGTCCCACATAGAGTGCCCTCGGTCCGGGCTCGGACTGAAGCCGCCGCGCCCTCAGAGGCATGCCATAGCCGGGATCACAGGAAAGATCGGGAACTGGAGAGCGTTATTGCATGAATATAGCCGTCAATCCACCGCTTTTACCGCTTAAAGCCATCATCTATTCCACGGACTTTTCCGCCAGCTCGCAGAACGCGGGCAGCTATGCCGCGCTTCTGGCCCACCGTTTTGGCGCACAGCTTGTCACGGCTCATGCCTTTGTGCTGTCCAATCCCGCGATGGAGGCCGAAGCCGAGGCCGGTCCCACGGGAAAAAGCCAGCAGCGCAAGGATCTTGAGGCGCAACTGGCGGCATCGGCGACCCGGTTTGGGGAGGGCCTGGAGCGCGTGACCACGGTGCTGGTCGAGGGCGATCCGCGGGAGGAGATTCCGCGCCTGGCCAAGGACTACGCGCCCTCGCTGGTGGTGGTGGGAACAGCGGGCCGGGGCCGTGTTGCACGCGGAATCGTCGGCTCTGTCGCAGAGCGCATCATGCGCGGCAACGAGGGCCCGACGCTGGCGGTTGGACCGGATGTTCCCGACTGCACGACAGCGGGCCACGGGATCCGCCGCGTGCTCTACGCAACCGGCCTGTCTGCCGCGGCCGCGCGCGGGGCCGCGTACGCCGCCGCCGTGGCGAAGGAGTTCAATGCGTCGCTGGAAGTACTGCACGTCATCCACCCGGAAGATGTGACCGATCCGCCGGGATTCAGCGAACTGCAACGGAAGTTCGAGGCGGTGCTGCAAGAGCTGGTTCCGCAACAGGCCGAGGCCTTTTGCAACCCGCA
>JAJYBT010000519.1 GCA_021778875.1 Acidobacteriota bacterium
TCGTAGCTTCAAGCTGGCACAAGTGGGGTCCGATGCGTGCCGAGTGGGGCGATCAGAACGACAACTTTTTCAACATGCTCGGGCTGCCGCAGCACGACTTTGACCAGGCGGCGCAGAGCGTGGCGGTCCCGGCGAATGCCACAGTCGAAATCGAGAACCCGCGCGGGGACATCAGCGTTGTCGCGGGCGAAGGAAGCAAGGTGGAGGTGCAGGCGCATGCGGTAGGTTTTGCCACGTCCGATGCCGAGGCGAAGAAGATTTTCGACGCGGAGGCGGCGAAGGTGACGGTGAGCGGCAACACGGTGCTGGTGAAGTCAGAAGGCAATGACAGCGGGCGGCTGAACCTGGCGATTACGGTTCCCAGGACCGCGCAGGTCACAGTGAACTCCGGCCGCGGCGATGTGACGCTGGCCGGGTTGGGCGGAGGCGCGAATGTCACCTCGCGCCACGGAGACGTGCATTTGAGCGCGATTCAGGGCTCGGTGCAGGCGCATTTTGCCAGCGACCGGGGCGACTTTTCCGCGCACCAACTGGAGGGCGACCTTACCGCTGATGGCAAGTTCAACGACGTGACCTGCTCGGAGATCAAGGGCAAGGTGACGGTGAATGGCGAGATATTTGGCGATGTTCACCTGGAGAATATTGCCTCGGCGGTGCATCTGCGCACGTCGGTGACGGAACTGGACCTGGCGCAACTGCCGGGCGACATGACGCTGGACTCCGACAGCCTGCGCGTGACCCAGGCCAAGGGGCAGGTGCGCGTGGCGACGCACGCCAAGGACGTGGACCTGAACCAGATTTTCGGCGACACCTACGTCAGCAACAACCGGGGCCAGATCTCGATTGAGCCGGCGGGCATCTTCAACGTGGAAGCGAAGAACGGCAAGGGCGATGTGGAGGTAACCTTGCCTCCGAACGCCTCAGCCACCGTGGATGGACGCACCCACAATGGCGACATTGTGAGCGACTTTGACCTGGCCATAAGCGGCGATGAGAGCAAGACGGTGAGCGGGCGCATCGGATCAGGCCAGGCGAAGATCAGCCTGAGCTCCGATGTGGGCGACCTGCGCATCCGGAAGGGCACGGAGATCACGATGACGCCGCCCGTTCCGCCTCCTCCGCCACCGAACGCGCCTCACCTCAAGGCTCCGCGGGGCGCGCCGGAGCAACCCGTGACGCAGTAAGGCGGCGTTTCACAGGCAGCAGCAGGAATGGCACGGAGACTTGGGCTTCCGTGCCATTCTTGTTTTGCGCGGCAGGCGGGAGATTCCTGGTGCCGATGAGTGGCCTGCCGTTATATGCTCCACTCGCGGAGGAATGGGCTGCGGGATGCATTCGTCAATCAAGGTGATTACGGTGGAACGGGAGTATGGATCGCGGGGCGGCGAGTTTGCCCACGATCTGGCGGGGCGGCTGGGCTGGAAGCTTATGGACTCAGAGCTTGTGACCGGTGCGGCGCGCATGGCAGGGGTGACGCCGGAATTGGCGGCGAAGTACGATGAGCGGATCGATCCATGGTATTACCGCTATGGCAAGGTCTTCTGGCAGGACTCCGGCTTTCCGATCCCCGGCATTGGGGAAGACCTGATTTTCGACTCGGAGCGCATGTTGTCGCTTATCCGGCAGGAGATTGTGGACGCGGCCCAGGAAGGGAACTGCGTGCTTGTGGGCCGCGGCGCTGCCTGCGCACTGGCCTGCCAGCCAGGATGCTTTCATGTGTTTGTGTACGCGACGGCCAAGGCCAAGCGCGATTGGTTTGCGAAGGCGTTTCCGAGCCAGGCGCAGCAGGCGGACCAGTTGCTGGCGGCCTTCGACAAGCGGCGCGCTGCGGTGATTCGCAAGTTCTATCAGCAGGACTGGTGCGCGCGCGGGCTCTACCACATGCTGCTGAACTCGGCGATGGGGATTGACGCCATGATTGCCGCAACGGCTGGGGGCGCCGGGCTGAAGATTACGGGGCAGGAGACAGCGGGAAGCGCGATCGCTGCCGCGGGCGGGGCCTGCTAGGGCTTTCGGAATTTCTTTCGATGCTATTCGACGGCGATGCGCGGGACGCGGGAGCCGATGCGCGTGAAGATTTCCCAGGGGATGGTTTCAGCGGCCTGGGCGTGGTCAAATGCGGAGATGGTTTGGCTGCCCTGAGCGCCGAGGATGACGACTTCATCGCCGGCCTGAACGCCGGGAATGCCGGTTACATCGAGCACCGCCTGGTCCATGCTGATGCGGCCCACGAGCGGCGCGCGCTGGCCGCGCACCAGCAGGCTGAAGCGGTTGCCAAGCCGGCGGTCTAGCCCGTCTGCGTAGCCGACGGACAGCAGCGCGAGGCGCAAGGGTTCGGTGGCGACGAATGTGCCGCCGTATCCCACCACGGCGCCCACGGGAACGGAACGGACGCTGACGACCTTGCATTTCCAAGTGAGCACCGGCTGGAGGCGAAGGCGCGCTTCGGCCAGGGATGGGGGCTCCTCGGAATCAAACGCCGGGTCGTATTGCGGGGCGAGGCCGTAGAGCGCCAGGCCTGGTCGGATAAGGGTCTGCATGGCGTAGCGCGCGGCAATGCCTGCGATGGATGACGCCTGCCCGGCCAGTAGAGCGGCGGAGTTGCCCACATTGAGCCATTCAGCATGAAGGCCGGCAGCGCTGATGCGGCGGAGCGCCTCGTCGGTGCGGGCAAGCTGGCTTGCGGTCTCTCGGCCATCGGCCTCGTCCGCGGCGAATAGGTGGGTCATCACGGCTTGAAGCTTGAGCGGCGAAGCGGGACTGAAGCGCGACAGAAGGCTTTCCAGGGCTTCGGGGTCCGCGCCCTGGCGGCTCATGCCGGTGTCGATCTCGAGGTGGACGGGCATGGAGCAAACGCCTGCCCCGCGTGCGGCGGCTTCCAACTCGTCGATGTGCCACGGTTCCCATGCGACGGGGATGAGCCTGTGGCGGATCACATCCGCACCCTGACCGGGGAATGCGCCGCCGATGACGAGCACATGGGCATCAGGGCAGAGTGCGCGCGCGGCTACGCCCTCTTCGACGCTGGTGACGCCGAGCCAGCGTGCGCCGGCGCGGGCGGCGGCCGGAGCGCAGAGCGAGAGGGAATGTCCGTATGCGCCGGCTTTGACGATGGCGAGCAGCTCTGCGTGGGGAGCGGCGAGAGTGGCCAGGAAGCGGAAGTTGTCTTCAAGAGCGCGGGTGCGAATTTCGACCCAGCAGGGGCGCGTTGGCATCGGGCTGTCCAAGCAACAGTTTAGGTCATTTCAGCGAGGGACGAGATGCCGGGGTTTTCAGTCGCTGAACTGCGCCAGTTGTTCCGGCGCTGGTTTGGGAGTGAAAAGGCTGACGACGATCATGGCGGCGATGGCTGCGAAGAGGGCAGGGAAGATGGCGTCGCGCTGGGCAAGGATGGGCGGAAAGAGAGTTTTGACGCCGGGCGCGTCCCAGGCGAGAGTGATCACGGTGCCGGCGGCGATGGCGGCCACTGCGCCCCAGGCGGTGACGCGCTTTGAGTAAAACGCCGCAAGAACGACGGGAGTGAGCGCGGCGGAGTAAATGGTGTAAGCCCAGAGCATTTTTTCAAGGATGCTTTGCGCATAGACGGCCTGGTAGAGCGCCCAGCAGCCAAGAAGTACGACAGCCAGCCGCGAGACGATGAGCACGCGCTTGTTGGATGCGTCCGGGGCGATGTAGCGCACGAAGACATCGT
>JAJYBT010000520.1 GCA_021778875.1 Acidobacteriota bacterium
ATCACATGCCAGCTTCCGTAGGTCCAGCGGCTCACGTCCGTCGGAGCCTTGCCCGCCTTCATGCCGCGGCGGACGGCCTCCGTCAGCAGCTCATCCCAGTTCGCGAAGCCCGGCGGCAGCCACTCCTGATCGGCGTGCATCACGATCTCTTCCTCGGCAAAGTTCGACTCGGACCACACATACTCTTCGGCGTCCTTGCCGAGCCTGGGTTGCAGAATCAGCGGCCAGAGAGCCTTGCGGGTCTGCGTCACGAGCGAGGCGGCGGCTGAGTCCGTCGTCAGGCGGCCGTCCCAACTCCGCATCAGGTCGGCGGCGGCGCGCAGGCGGTCGTCGGACTTCGAGGCATGGTCGATCGCATAGGCAAAGCGATGAGCCATCTCCTGGTCCACTTCGCTGTAAATGTCGGTCTGCACGGCCAGCATGTCCTGCGGCTTCAGTTGGTCGCGCCCCTGCAGCGCCTTGTAGATGCGCTGGGCGCGGTAGGGGTCTGCCCAATCGAGCGATAGCTGGTACGGCGACTGCTCCGTGGTCACGCGGGAATTGGCCGTGGCCAGGAAGCCGGAGGGCGGATCGACTGCGCTCGGCAGGCCGTCATACGGGATGTAGCCCTGCCACTCGTGCGCGCCATCCTTGATCGGCACGCCCGCCAGCCCGCCCGGACGCAGCGGAATCCGACCCACGGCGTGGTAGGCGATGTGGCCCTGATCGTCGGCGTAGACGACGTTCTGCGTGGGCCAGCACCACTGCCCCAGTGCCGCTGAAAACTCCGCCCAGTTGGACGCCACATTCATGGGATAGAGCGGCAGCGCGTTCAGTGTCGTGTCGTAGATCGTCCACTTGAGTGCGATGGGCCGGGTCTCGCGCGTAAAGAGCGGATTCAGCAGCGGCCCGTGGAGGGTGGACTGCACATCGACGCTCACGTCGCGCCCTCCGCGCACATGAATCACCTCATGATCCACCGTCAGCGGCTTCCATGCGCCGGGCGCAGTCCCGTCACCGGGCTGAAAGTAATTTCCCTTGCCGTCCAGCTTCTCCACGTAGAGGTCCTGCACGTCGCCATAGAGCGCGGTAAAGCCCCAGGCCACGTGCTCGTTATGGCCGGCAATGACGAACGGCATGCCGGGCAGCGTCACCCCTGCCGCGTGGAAGCCGGGCGCGCGCAGGTCCGCCATGAACCAGATGCCGGGCTCGCTGAAGGCGAGGTGCATGTCATTGGAAAGCAGCGGCTTGCCGCTGGCCGTGTGCTGGCCGCTGATTACCCAGTTGTTCGAGCCTGGTGTGCATCCCGCGCAGGTGGGCAGTCCCATCAGGGCATGCAGGGCGGCCACGTCCTCATGCGCCGGCGGGGCCTGCGGCGGCATAGCCAGCGTCTGCGTGCGGTCGTCGTCTTCGTCGTCGCTGGAGGGTGGCGGCTCCGGGTGCGGCTGGCTCAGATCCAGCAGAACTCCGGTGGGCGGGTGATCGCGCCATGAGCCTACGGGGTAAAGATCAGCTTCGAGCTTCGGGTCGCGCAGGTCGGCGGCAATCCGCTCCCGCGCCAGCTTCACATCCCAGTGCGTGTCCAGGGTCTGCACCATCATCATGCCGATGCTCATCGAATCCGCGCCGCTCCATGGCCGGGGGCGATAGTGCAACAGCTCGAACTCCGGCGGAAGCGCGTTCTCGTGCTGGCTGATATAGAGGTTCACGCCGCGCGCATAGTCGTCCAGATAAGTGCGCTCGCCCGCGGGCAGATTGGCATAGACCCGCTGCGCCGTGTTGCGAAACTCCAGTACGCGCTGCGCCCGGTCGTGCTTCACCAGCGAGGGGCCCAGAATCTCCGCCAGCTCGCCGTTGGCGTTGCGGCGGAAGATGTCCATCTGCCACAGCCGGTCCTGCGCGGTCACGTAACCCTGGGCAATAAACAGGTCATCCTGCGTGGCTGCGTCCACGTGCGGCACGCCGTGGGCATCGCGGCGCACGGTTACGGGATTCGAGAGCCCGGCTACGTGCAGGTCGCCGTCCAGCAGCGCGAGGCTGGCTCTGGCTCCGGCGCGCAGCCACAGCAGGCCAGCGCATGCCGCCAGCAGCAGAAAGGCTCCCAGCCCGCTGGCGAACCAGAGGAGCCTGCGCGCCCACCGGCCTTTGCGGCGGCGCGACGGGAACACCGTGACAGCCTTGCGCGTCTGATTGCTGATGTTGGGATCGGCCATGGGTCACGAACAGAATACCGCCCGGGCCGCGCCCGCACCACGCACAACGCGCAAGGCGGCCAAAGTATGAAAACGCCCGGCTGTTAAGCGGCGCTCTCTCCCTGCGCGGCGGCAGGCGTCAGAGCGTCGCTCGGGCGGCGGTAGAGCACGATCAGCGCCAGCAGCAGGAGAATTGTCGGCAAGATCAGCAGACTGCCCTCGGGGCCGGCGGTGCCGCCGCTCCACAACGCCGCGCCCGCCGGGGTGCTGGTCAGGAAGTGGCCGCTGGCCACGTTCCCGCTGTCGGCCGTGCCAAAGAAGAACGTCTCTGCCCAGTCCCATGCCGCGTGGCAGCCAATGGCCCACCACGCCGAGCCGGTGACCCACACGCTTACGCAGAAGACAAAGCCGATGGCCGCCGCCGCAAAGATGCCGATCCAGTTTTCGCCCGCATTGCCCGTGTGCACATACCCGAAGAGAGTGGAACTGACCCATGCCGCCTGCCAGAACCCGGAGCTTTGGGCACTGGTCTGATGCAGCAGCCAGCACGGCGCCGCGCCCAGCATCGCCATGCCATAGACGCCCCACACCCCGTTGCCCTTACCCGTGAACATCAGAATTACGCAGAGCAGCGCCTCAACGCCCAGTGCCCACCAGAAGTTGATGCCGCGCGTCAGCGTGAATTGCAGGTAGCAGCGGAACATGCCCTCTTCCACGCAGCCCACCAGCAGAAAGGCGCAGCCCCACAGCACGCCGAATTTGACGATCTCGGCCCCGGAGAGCGCGACCGGCCCGATGCGCAGCCAATGACCCCAGGCCAGGGTGCCTACCAGCGCCGAAAGCGCGAGGAATCCAGCAGCCAGGCCCTCGAAGAAGCGCGGCAGACGGTGTGGCCCCGTCAGGTTGTAGTCCCGGATGCGGCGGCGCTCGATGCGGGCCACAATCGCCCCGGCTCCCAGCATCGCGAGAAACGGGACCAACTCGCTGAAGAGTGCAGCGGTGGCCGTAAATCCCGCCTTGCGGCTGACGAGGTGAGCCCTTGAAAATGCCGATTCCACAAGCCATGAAAACAGAATGACCAGCACGGTAAAGAGCGGCACCGACCATCCCGCGCGCAGCCCGCCGGGACCAATGAAAGCCCACCGCAACCCGCGGTACTCGTCCGGCGCGGAGGGAGGTGGAGAATCGGGCCAATGCTCCTCATCGAGCCCCTGTAAAACCGGCGCAGTCTCCGGCGTTGAGGGCTGGTTTTCTGGCTCCATCTGGACTCCTTTGAATTGTTGCGGAATGCTCGCGAAGCTCCTGCGTGGAGAATTCTACTCAAGAATGCCTGCCGCCGGGCGAAGGCTTCTGCTCCGGGGCCAATTTCTCATGCATCCCCCGGCCGGGCATCTCCGCCGGGCCGCGCCTTGACACAATCGGCCAGTCCCTTGATGCTTAACATTCCGGCTTTTTCGAACTTTCTTCAATACAAGGAGCAACGGGACTTGCGGGTTCGCGTCTTTTATCACGATAAAT
>JAJYBT010000002.1 GCA_021778875.1 Acidobacteriota bacterium
AGTTGTCCTGCCAAATGTTGGGCGGGATGACCATGATGCTGCCGCCGGCATGCACTGAGAGGTTCGTCGAAGCCTGCCACGAAGCCTGCACGCGCGGCTCCCAGCCGTGTTTGCTGGTCTGGTAGCCGGGCTGCGGATTGACGACATACTGCTGCGCGCCGCTGATGTTCCGGAAGGAGCCGGTGCGCTTTGCGCGTTCGCTGATGGGCAGGTAGAGATCCCAGCGCAGGCCGTAGTCGAGCGTGAAGCGCGGCGTAATCTTCCAACTGTCCTGCAGCCAGAGGGCGTAGTTCTCGCGGTTGATGGCCGCGGGGCCCATGTGATTGCCGCCGGAGACACCCGGGGCGGCGAGTTCGATGGTGTAGACAAAGGCGCTGCCGGAGAGGAAACCGGAGAGCGTGTCGGGCAGGGGATCGCCGATGGCGACATCGTGTGTGCCGCTCTGTGAGGGGATGGCCTCGATGGCGTAGGCCGTACCGCCGCCGACGTTATATTCGCCGTTGGGGCTGATGCCGAAGTAGGTGGTATCGCGGTTGAAGCGGGCTTCAACGCCGGCCCTGATGTCATGCCGCCCGGCTGTGTAGGCTATGGTCTGCCTGCCCTGGAAGAGGTTGCCGTAGGCTTGCATCACCGAGCCGGCAGCGCTGTTGAAGGGCTCGAAAAGGCCGTCGCCGAACTTGACGGCTGGATCGGTGTAGTCCGTGGTGGGAAAGCCGGGGGTGGAGCGCGTGATGCTGAAGAGCGACTCCAGCACGAGGTGCGGGGAGACGGTGCGCGTGTAGTTGCCCATCACGTTGCGCTGGCGGTCAACATATTGCACGCCAAATGCGGGATCGATGGCCGTCTGGTCAGGATTGGTGGTGGGGCCGGTGAGGTTGTCGAAGTTCGCGCGCGCGAAGAATTGATCCCTGGGCGAAAAGCTGTGATCGATGCGCACGGAGAACTGGTCGGCGTTGGTGTTGACCTTGGACGCGGTTGCGTAGGTGCGATTGCCATAGGCTCCGGTGGGAACGTTGGGCATGGGATATCGCGCCAGAATGGCCGCAATGCTGGGATCAATGGGCACGTTGAGCGTGTCGGTGGAGCCGTCGGGATAGGTGATTCTGTCAATGCCTGCGCGCTCGTCGGCCGTGGGCACGGGCATGACCTGGGTCGTGCCGAGCACCTGGCGGAAGCCCTGATACTGCGCGAAGTAGAAGGTGCGCTTGCGTCCGTCGTAGAGGTGCGGAAGGTAAACGGGGCCGCCGTTGGTGAGGCCGAACTCATTGCGGCGGAAGGGCGGGATTCTGCCGGGATAGGCAGGCGTGGCATGGTCAAAGTAGTTGCGGGCGTCAAAGGCGGAGTTGCGCACGAACTCGAAAAATGAGCCGTGGAAACCACTGGCGCCGGAGCGGGTGATGATGTTGGTGAATCCCGCCGCGCCGTGACCAATCTCGGCAGGCATCCAGCCGGAACTGGATTGAATTTCCTGGACCGCATCCACGTCGAAGTTGGAGAAGGTTGAGCCGCCCATCTCGGGATCGCTGATGTCGGCGCCGTCCATGGCGAAGGTGGCCTCAACGCCGCGCTGGCCATTGATGGCGAACTGGGCGGTGAAGTTGGTGGCGCCGTTGGTGTCGGTCATGGTGCCGGCGGCGAGCAGGAGCAGCGAGCTGAAGTCGCGCTTGTTCAAGGGCAGCGAGCTGACGGCTTCACTGGACAGTTGTTCGCCGCCGGTCGCGGTCTGCTGCTTGTCATTGAGAGCCGCCACGCTGATTTCGCCGCGGCCTGAGAGCGTAATGGCAACTGACTGTGAGCCGGCCACAAGATCGATGGGCTGGTCAAACTCGACGAAGCTTCCAGTTGTCCTGACGGAGAGGCGATACTGGCCAGCGGGCAAAGCCGGGAGCCGGAAGTGCCCGTCGGCTAAGGTGATGGCGCTTGTTTTGGCGCCGCCGGCAGTGAGGGTGACGGTGGCGGCAATAATCGGTGCGCCACCGGGGTTGCGCAGCACGCCGCTCCACACGACCTGCGCGGATTGTTGCGCGCCGGCGGCCGCGCAGGCCAGAAGTCCCGCGAGCGCCAGAAGCCAGATGTTGCGCTGTGCAATCGATTGCGTTGCCAACCGGAGGAAGCGTCCTTTTTCGAACAGAGCCCTTGTGTACATGAAACCTTCTCAATGCAAAGCCCGCGGCGCGCCGGAACGGATTGGGCGTGGCAGGGCTGCAGCGAATTTCTCTTCAGCTACTCTCCGTGCGCGCTGGTTCCCTGCAGCACCCGGGACAAAGGCCCTGGTGCTGCAAAGGAATTCCGCGCCGAAAGACAGCAAGCGGTGCGTTGCGCCAGCTTGCCACAATAGCGACGTGGGGAGTTTGCGCTCCTCTTATGCGGCCGAATGGAGTGTGCCTGTGAGTATTGTACTAAAAGGATTTTGTGTTGCATCGGGGGCTTGTTGCTTCTGCAGGACTTCTGAGCAACAGCTACACTGGTCGCAGCCATGCAGGACGCGCCGACAGCCATCGACACCATTGCCGCCATCTCCACGCCACCGGGCCGGGGCGGCATCGGGATTGTGCGCCTGAGCGGGCCGCTGGCCGCGGAGTTTGCAGCGCAACTGGTGAGGTTGCACCATCCGCTGGAGCATGCGCGGGCGCGGCTGGCCGATGTGCTGGATGCGCCGGAAGCGGGCGGCACGCGCATTGACGAAGCTGTGGTGACATTCTTTGCCGCGCCCCACTCCTACACGGCAGACGATCTGGTGGAGATTGCAGCGCACGGTTCGCCGGTGGTGCTGGAGCTGCTGCTGCGGCGTGCGCTTGCGCTGGGAGCGCGGCTGGCCGAGCCCGGCGAGTTTACGCAGCGCGCCTATCTGGCCGGCAAGCTTGACCTGACGCAGGCCGAGGCCGTGCGCGACCTGATTGAAGCGCAGACCCTGACACAGGCAAGGCAGGCCGCAAGCCAGATGGGCGGAGCGCTCAGCCATCGTGTGCAGCCGATGAAGCAGGACCTTGTGGAGCTGATTGCGCTGCTTGAAGCGGGCATCGACTTTGCTGAGGACGACGTAGAGGTAACTCCGCAGGCGGAGATTGCGCGGCTCATTGGGGAGATTGCGCCGCCACTTGCTGCGCTTGAAGCCTCATTCGCGCGCGGGCGCATTGTGCACGACGGGCTGACGCTGGCCATTGTTGGACGCCCGAACGCAGGCAAGAGTTCGCTCTTCAATCGGCTGGTGGAGCGCGACCGCGCCATCGTGACGGCGACGCCCGGCACCACACGCGACCTGGTGACGGAACGCATTGCGCTGGATGGCATTCCGCTGGAACTGGTGGACACGGCGGGATTGCGCGAGGCATTGGAAGAAGCGGAGCGGATGGGCATTGAGCGCAGCCGCGAGGCGCTGGCCGATGCAGGACTGGTGCTGGTCGTGCTGGACGCGACTCAGCCGCTGAACGACGAGGAGCGCGGGCTGCTGGCGGCAGTTGAAGGACGCCCGGCAATCGTTGCCATCAATAAGTGCGATCTGGCGGCCAGAGGCGCTCTGGAGAGTGATGTAGTTGCCGCCGAACTCGCCGGTGTTTCCGCGCTGCCTACGTCGGCGCTGACGGGCGAGGGTATTGCGGCGCTGCGCGAGCGCATTGTGGCGCTGGCTACCGGAGGAGCCGCAGCCGAGCCCGGCCTTCTGACCAGTGTGCGGCATCAGCAGGCGATTGCCGTGGCGCGCGCGGCGCTTGCTGACGCGCTCCATGCCAACACGAGCGGCATTCCCCACGAGATGATTCTTATCGACCTTTACCGCGGGTTGTGGGCCCTGGATTCACTCACCGGGCAAACCACGCCGGACGACATCCTGAACCTTATCTTCTCCACCTTCTGCATCGGGAAATAATCCCGCGCTCGGCGGCGCGAGCAGAGTGGACATGAGTCAGGATACCGCTCTGGCGGCGCATTCTGCGCAGGAGAGAGTGCGCGCGGCTATTTTGTATAGAATGTCCGGCATTGCAACTTGATTGCAGATCCGAGGTGCAGTTTGCGTTCAAGGCGGATTTTCACAGGGGTGATGGCGCTGCTGCTTTGCAGCGTCGCTGTCAGGTCGCAGCAGGCGGAGCGGCAGCGGTTCGGCGTGAGCGGAGGGCAGTTCGTTCTCGATGGCAAGCCGTTCCAGGTGATTTCAGGCGAGATGCACTACCCGCGCATTCCACGCGCTTATTGGCGCGACCGGCTGCGCATGGCAAAGGCCATGGGGCTGAACACGATTACGACGTACGTCTTTTGGAACGTGCATGAGACGCAGCCTGGAGTGTACGACTTTACCGGCAACAGGGATGTCGCGGAGTTTGTGAGGGAAGCGCAGCAGGAGGGGCTCTATGTGATTCTGCGGCCCGGTCCCTATGTCTGCGCGGAGTGGGATTTTGGCGGCTACCCTGCCTGGCTTCTGAAGGACCACGGAATGAAGGTGAGGAGCAACGATCCTGCATTCCTGGCGCTGGTGCGCGGATGGTTCAACCGGCTGGGCAAGGAACTGGCGCCGCTGCAGATTGAGAATGGCGGACCCATCATTCTGACGCAAGTCGAAAACGAATATGGATCCTATGGCAGTGACCATGCGTACATGGAGCAGATTCACCAGGCGCTTGTGAAGGCCGGCTTTACGAAGTCGCAACTCTACACGGCCGATGGGCCGGAGCAGGTGCCCAATGGATCGCTGCCTGAATTGCCTGTCGGAATCAACTTTGGAGGCGAGAAGCCTGGCGATGCGCAGCGCGCGTTTGCCGTGCTGAAGAAGGTGCGTCCCGGCGGGTCGTTTTTCAACAGCGAGTACTGGGCTGGATGGTTTGATCATTGGGGCAGCAGGCATGCGCACACGAATGCCGAAGCGCAGGCCGCCAACCTGAAATGGATGCTGGAGCAGGGATATTCCGTCAGCGTGTACATGTTCCATGGCGGGACGAGCTTTGGATGGATGAACGGCGCAAACAGCGACGGAAAAGGCAGCTATGAGCCGGATGTGACGAGTTACGATTACGACTCGGCGCTGGATGAAAGCGGCAGGCCGACGGCAAAGTATTTCGCCTTTCGCGATCTGATCGCCAAGGCGACGGGCAAGACTCCGCCGCCAGTTCCCGCGGTGCAGCCTGCCGTGAGCACGCCTGCGGTACGGATGGTGGAAACAGCATCCTTATGGGACAACCTGCCCGAGCCGTTACGGTCACAGAACATTTTGAGCATGGAAGATGTGGACCAGGCGTACGGGTATATTTTGTACCGGACCACGTTGCAGGCTGCTGCCAGCGGCGAGCTGGCGCTGGATGCGCTACACAGCTATGCGGTGATTTATCTGAATGGCAGGCAGGTGGGAACGCTGGACCGGCAGTTGAAGCAGGACAGGATGATGCTGGACGTAAAGGAAGCTCCTGCGCGGCTGGACATATTGGTAGAGAACACCGGGCGCATCAACTTCGGGCCTGCGATTCCCGGCGAGCGCGCGGGCATTACGCAGCGCGTGACGCTTGCAGGACAGGAACTGCGCGGGTGGGAGATCTATCGATTGCCGATGGATGCGCCGCAGCTTTTGAAGTACAGCAGCAGGAATTGTGAGGGCCCCTGCTTTTATCGCGGCCAGCTTCAGGTCTCGCAGGTGGGCGACACGTTTCTCGATACGAGCGCATTCACCAAGGGTCAGCTTTGGCTGAACGGCACGGCGCTGGGGCGAATATGGAATATCGGGCCGCAGCGAGCGCTTTACGCTCCTGGGCCGTGGCTCGTGAAGGGAAACAATGAGGTGGTGGTGTTCGACCTGGAAGGAAATGCAGGGCGCACGCTGCGCGGCGTGGATGCGCCGATGCTGAATGGCCTGCCCGCAAATCCGTAGTGGTTAGTAGCGAAGTTTACTTGGGAGAAATGAATGGCCAGAAGTGCATTGTCTTTGGTTGGAGATTGCCGGGCGCGCGCCGCGTTTCTGGCGCTCTGTATTTTTTCTTTTGCCACTGTTGCATGGGGTGAAGAGCCACCGAACGCGACAGAGCGGCTGAGACTGATGCCGCTGCCAAGTCATGTGGAATCAGGCACAGGCTATCTGGTCCTCGATGCACACTTCAATGCAGCCTTTACTGGCTCGCATGACCAGCGCCTCGATGCGGCGCTTGACCGCATGCTTGTGCGTCTGGACCGGCACTGCGGCGAGATTCTTCGCGCGCAGGCTGCTGCTGGTGACGGCTCATCGCCTGTGCTGACGATTCAAACTGCAGGGCCCGGCAATGCCGTGCAGAGCGTCGATGAGGACGAAAGCTACCAGTTGAAGATCACGCCCACGAAGGCGGAAGTGACCGCAGCAACAGACGTGGGAGCGATGCATGGAATGGAGACGTTCCTGCAACTTGTCTCGGCGGAAAACGGAACCTGCCGCTTGCCGTCCGTCACCATCGATGACGCTCCTCGATTTCGCTGGCGTGGGCTCATGATCGATGTGAGCCGCCACTTTGAGCCTGTGGATGTGATTAAGCGGACCCTCGATGGAATGGCTGTGGCAAAGCTGAACGTGTTCCATTGGCACTTGAGCGATGACCAGGGCTTTCGCGCCGAGAGCAGGAAGTTTCCGCGATTGACGGCGGCAGCCTCTGGAGGCCAGTTCTATACGCAGGAGCAAATGCGCGACGTGGTTGCGTATGCGCGGGCGCGCGGCATTCGCGTGGTTCCTGAGTTCGATATGCCTGGTCACACGTCGAGCCTGCTGCTGGCTTATCCGGAATATGAATCGGGCGAGGAAGTGCGAGCGCTGCCCACCGTGTTTGGAATTCACGAGGCAGCGCTGGACCCGAGCAATGAGAACACTTACAAGTTCATCGATGCTTTTGTGGCGGAGATGGCCGCGATTTTTCCCGATGCATATTTTCACATCGGCGGGGATGAAACCGATGGCAAGGAGTGGCTGGCGAATCCGCGGATCGCGGCGTTCATGCAGAAGCAGGGCTTCAAGACCGCGGCGGATCTTCAGGCGTATTTCAATCGCCGCCTGTTGCCCATCCTCACACGCCATGGAAAGAAGATGATGGGCTGGGATGAAATTCTGAATCCGGCGCTGCCGAAGGATATCGTGGTGCAAAGTTGGCGCGGCGAGGCCTCGCTGGCTGAGGGAGCCACGCAAGGCTATGTCGGCATTTTGTCTGCGCCGTATTATCTTGACGCGCAGAAGACTTCCGCGGCGATGTTTCTGGCCGATCCGCTGCCGGCAGATACAAAGCTGACGCCGGAGCAGCGGCGTCTGATTCTAGGCGGCGAGGTCTGCATGTGGAGCGAGCAGATTAACGCCGCAACGATCGATTCGCGCCTTTGGCCGCGCACGATGGCCATTGCCGAGCGCTTCTGGTCGGCTCAGTCCGACCGGGATGTTGCGGACATGTATCGGCGGCTGCGTGTGGCCTCACTCGAGTTGGAGGACGTGGGCCTCACGCATATTTCAGGCCCTGAGAAGCTTCGGCGCAGCATCTGGGGATCAGAGGACACAGGACCGCTCGACGTTCTTGCGGCAGTCAGCGAGCCGGTGAGCTTTGGCGAACGCGCCCGCGGACAGCACACCGATGCGCTCACCACGCTCAATCGCTTCGTCGATACGGCTGTGCCCGACCCACCAGCGCGGCAGGAGATTGCGCGCCTGGTGGACGCGATTCTCGCGCGGGACCACGCGGGCGAGTCTCAGGCCGCTGCGATTGAGTTGCGCAGGCGCTTGATGCAGTGGCAGGCGGCAGCGCCTGCCATTGCCGCGATGTCGCGCCGTTCTCCCATGCTTTCAGACATCGGCAAACGTGCTGAGCAGCTTGGCGCTTCTGGCGCGACTGGGCTGGAAGCCTTGTCGTATCTGGAGGCGCATGCTGCACCGGCTGCAGATTGGAAGGCACGCGAGATGGCAGTTCTTGCCGACGCGGATCAGCCTTCCGCGCTGGTGCGCTTTGTTTTTCTGCCGGAGCTGCGGAGGCTCGTGGAAGCTGCGGCGGCGGAATCACCGCGGCCGTGAATGCATTTCTTCAATGCTGACTTTGGGCGGCAGGCTGCGCTTGTGCGCGGCCTGTGGCGAGCAGAGTGCGCAGGTATTCATCAGGGCAGGAATGTGATGCTCGCGGGGCTGCCTACGGGCGTGTAATGCCCGGTGAATGTGAGCAGTCCGGTTTCGCGATGAATTCTGAATGAGGTGATGTTGTCGCTGCGCCGGTTGCATACATAGAGGAAGTCGCCGCGTGGGCAGATGCGGCACTGCACGGGGTAATCGCCCAGCGTCGACGTTTCGCCGATGTGTCGCAGCCTTCCACTCGCGTCGATTGCAAAGACTGCAATGGTATCGTGCAGCCGGTTGGCGGCGTAGAGAGTCTTTCCGTCGGGCGACACCAGAATCTCCGAAGCGAAACTCGATCCCGCAAAGCCCTGCGGCAATGCGGACAATGTCTGCTGCGCGGAGAGCTGCCCGGTGGCGGCATCGTACAAGAAGAAGACGATCGTCGAGGACTCCTCCTGAATTGAATAGAGCCAGTGGCCGTTTGGATGAAAGGCAAAATGGCGCGGGCCGTCCCCGCTCGGCAATCTGAAAAAGGGACGCTCTGAAGCGGTCAGCTTTCCTGTGGCCGGGTCAAAGCGATAGGTATAGATCCGGTCCTGGCCCAGGTCGGTTGCCAGGACAAACTTGTTCTGCGGGTCGGCAGCGATCATGTGGGCGTGCGGCGCATCATGCCCGCTGATGGCGAAGCTGCCGGGCGGCGCATTGGTTGCCTGGATGCTGCCAAGGGAGGAGTAATCACGGTGAATGTCTACGGCAGCGCCGAGCGAACCGTCGGGAAGGATCGGAAGCACGGCGATGCTGCCTGCTGCGTAGTTCGCCACAAAGGCGTATCTGCCAGTTGCATCGAGGCTGAGATAAGCCGGACCTGCGCCTTGAGAACTCACCGTATTCAGCGCGCGAAGGACGCCGGTTTCCGGCAGGATTGCAAAAGCGCTCACCGAGCCACTGTTGCCGTGGAAATCTGCAACCTCATTCGCGGCGTAGAGAAACTGCCAGGAAGGATGAATCGCAATCCAGGAAGGACTTGGTGTTCTTGCAGCGAGTTCTTTTCCTGATAACTCGCCGGTCACGGAGTTCACATGGAAGAGATAGATGCCCTCGCCGTTGCCGCCCGCGCCCTCCGCGCCGGTGTACGTGCCAACGTAGGCCAGAACCGGCTTTGCATTCGGATCGTCGGCGGATGCGCGGGCTATTCCCGTAATACCGCGCGCGACCGCGAGCGCCGCTGCGGTTTTCAAAAAGCTCCGGCGAGAGAGCGACTGTAGTGGAGTCCAGGCTGTCATTGAATCCATCCTCGAATTGTTTGATCTGCGGCAACGAAATGAAGCCGCGCGCGCTGATGTTGTGACTCGTCACACGGCCACTGAGACAGCAAGGGTGAGAAGCAGGGCAGTGACGGAAATGATGGTTTCGCAGACGGACCAGGTCTTGATCGTCTCCGTAACACTCATGTTGAGGTACTCCTTCACGAGCCAGAACCCTCCGTCGTTGACGTGCGAAAAAATCAGTGAACCCGCTCCGGTGGCTATGGCGAGCAGCTCCGGGCGCACGCCCGCGCTGTGCAGTGCGATGGGGGCCACAATGCCCGCCGCGGTTGTCATGGCAACGGTTGCGGAACCTGTGGCGAGACGCATGAGAGCGGCCAGCAGCCAGGCAAGCAGCAGCAGCGGGACGTGGCTCTGCAGCGCGATCCGGATGAGTGCCTGGGAGACGCCGCTGTCTTGCAGGACTCTGCCGAAGCCGCCGCCCGCGCCGACCAGTATGGTGATGGTTGCTGTTGGCGCAAGACATTCGTTGCTGAAGCGAAGGATGGTTTCGCGCGTGAATCCTCGCAGTTTGCCCAGGGTGAAAAAGCTGACAAGCACGCCGATGAGCAGAGCCATGTCGTCGTTGCCCAGCAGGCGCAGCGCATGGTTCAGCGCGCTGCCGGATGCGGACACGGCATCGGCCCAACTGCCGATCAGCATCAATGCAACTGGCAACAGGATCGTGAACAGGGTAAGGCCAAAGCCGGGAAGGCTGCGCTCCGCGCCGTGATCGACGAACTCGGCGGCCATGGGATTTTCCAGCGCGAGCTCGACATGCGGCGCGATGAATTTTGCATACAGAGGGCCTGCAATCACTGCTGTGGGAATGCCAATGAGCAAAGCGTAGAAGATGGTGCGGCCGATGTCGGCTTTGTAAATTGCAACCGCCAGCAGCGCGGCCGGATGCGGCGGGACGAGGCCATGCACCACGGAGAGTCCTGCGACCATGGGCAGGGCAATCAGAATGAGCGAGGTCCGGGTGCGGCGCGCGACGGTGAATGCAATCGGAATGAGAAGGACGAAGCCCACCTCAAAGAACGCCGGCAGGCCGACGACGAGACCGATGAACATCATGGCCCATACAATGCGCTTCTCGCCGAAGGCGCGTATCAGCGTTTTCGCAATCTGGTCGGCGCCGCCGGACTCGGCCATCATCTTGCCGAGCATGGTGCCGAGCGCCACGATGATTGCGATGTGCCCGAGTGTGCCTCCTACGCCCGCCTCAAACGAATGAATCACGGTGGCGAGCGGCATGCCCGCAACCACGGCCAGCGACAGCGAGGCCAGAAGCAGAGCAATGAAGGGATTCAGCTTGAGAACGGCAATGAGCAGGATCAGTCCAATGACCGCGGCCAATGCGGAGACAAGCAGAAAGATGCTGTGCGGATCAATCATCGGCTCGCTCTCGGCGCGGGTGCGCGCATCGGATTGAATGGCTGCTCGTGCGGCAATAGAGGACTCCAGCGTTCAAGCACCTGGGGACTTGTAAGCCACGCACTCAATTTCGACTTTGCAATCCACAACCATGCTTGACACGACACATGCGCGGGCCGGCGGATGCTCGCCGAAGTATTCCCTGAAGACCGCGTTGAAAGCTGCGAAATCGCGCGGGTCATCGAGCCAGACGCCGCAGCGCACCACATGTTCCGGGCCATAGCCCGCCTCACTGAGGATGGCCAGAAGGTTCTGAATGGCCTGCCGCGACTGGGCTGTGATGTTACCTGCGACGACCTCGCCATTCAACATGGGAACCTGGCCCGACACATAGAGCCAGCCGTCGGCCTCGACTGCGCGCGCAAAGGGTAGATGCTGCCCGCCCGTGCCCTTGCCGCCTTCCACTCCATATCGCTTGATGCTCATCTGCGTTGCTCTCGTCCTTTCAGCTATTGATTCCAGCTTGTCCTGGCGCGCGGCAAAAAGCGTCCGGCGCGATTCCCGGTGTCCCCAGCCGCAGTGTAGGAGAGCACGCCGTTGACCCACACGCGTATGATGCCTTCCGCCGCGCGGATGGGATCGGCAAAGGTTGCCGTGTCGATGATCCTTTCCGGATCGAAGAGCACCATGTCTGCAAAATAGCCGATGCAAATGATGCCCCGCTCAGCGAGTCCGAATCGCTGCGCGGGCATCGCGGTCATTTTATGAATGGCGTTGGGCAGCGTGAGTAGCTTTTCATCGCGGGTGTAGCGGCCCAGCACGCGGGGAAACGTCCCCCACAGGCGCGGATGAGGGCGCGGATCGTTGGGCAGGCCATCGGAACCGATCATGGTCGCCGGGTGCGCCAGTATGCGGCGCATGTCCGCCTCAGAGATGCTGTGATAGATGGCGCCGGCCGGTTGCAGACGCCGCGCTGCATCGAGCTGCGAGACGTTCCACGCCTGCGCAATGTCTGCCAGGGACTGGCCTGCGACCTCGGAGTGCGGTGTGCTCCATGTAATCGTGATTTGAACGCGCTCGTCCACCTGCTGCAAATCGAGCGTGCTTGATCCGGCTGCGTAGGGATAGCAATCGCAGCCGGCGGGTTGCGCGGCGCGCGCGGCCTCCAGCGCGTGCAGCACCTCGCCGCTGCGGCCCCAGTTGGCGATGCCGGCGCATTTCAGGTGGGAAAGAATTACCGGCACATTGCACTCGCGGCCAATGGCGAATGCCTCGTTCATCGCATCGAGAATCGCCGCGGCCTCGGTGCGCATGTGGGTGACATAGACCGCGCCTGCCGAGGCCAGCGGCTGCGCCAGCGCCACCACTTCGCCAGTGGAAGCGGCATGGGCCGAGGCATAGGCAAGTCCGGAGCTTAGACCCAGCGCGCCGCCTTCGAGCGCTTCGGTGAGCTGCGTGCGCATCGCGGCGATCTCTGCATCGGTTGCAGTCCTGTCGAGGCGGTCCATGTGGTTGTTGCGCAATGCAGTGTGGCCCACCAGCGCGCCAACGTTGACCGCCGGCTGTGCGTCGCGGACCGCGGTAACATACGCAGCAAAGGTCGGGTAACGAAAATCAGCCGCGCTGCCAAGCAGGTTCATGGGGTCGGGCGGGTCGCCTTTCAGCCGCACAGGCGATGCGCTGATGCCGCAGTTGCCCACAATTACCGTTGTCACTCCCTGCGACAGCTTTGGCAGCATGGCCGGCGTGCCAATTACGCTGGTGTCATCATGAGTGTGAACATCGATAAAGCCGGGTGCGAGCGCAAGGCCTTCTGCCTCCACAAGCGATGCAGCAGTGTACTTGAGGGCTGGGCCAATATCGCAGATGCGGCCATCGCGAATGGCGATGTCCAGAATTTCAGGAGCAGCGCCACTGCCGTCCAGAACGCTTGCATTCCGTATAAGAGTGTCGCAGCTCAACATGTCGGCTGACTCAAAATATAGACTATATTCAGCACGCGCTCCACACCTATTACAGTGTTTTTCCCTGAGCTTCACGGAGGTGCAGGTGTCGAAAGAGAATGAGCCGGCAAAGGTGGAATACGAGACTGGAATTGGCCCGCTGAACAAGGGCATCGGCTCGCTTGATCATGTTCTCGATCCGAATCAGGCCGCGCAACTGGGATGGAACCTGCTGCGCGAGGATCTGAGTTTGCCTGCGGCGGTGCTGTATGAAGACAGGCTTCTGCATAACCTCGACTGGATGCGGGAGTTTATTCAGGCGTATGGAGTGCGACTTGCGCCGCACGGCAAAACCACGATGGCGCCCGGGCTGTTTGCGATGCAGCTGCAGAGCGGAGCGTGGGGCATTACGCTGGCCACCGCGCCACAGACGCTGGCCGCCTGCGCGCATGGCGTGCGCCGCGTGCTGATGGCGAACCAGTTGGTGGGCAGGGAAAACATGGCCATCATCTCGCGTTTGCTGCGGGACCCCGGCTTTGAGTTTTATTGTCTTGTGGACTCAGCAGCGCAGATCGACAAGCTCGGCGCATATTACTCGAATGCAGGTCAACAGTTGCGCGTGCTGCTTGAGCTGGGCGTGACGGGCGGCCGCGCAGGCGTGCGCGACGATGGGCAACTGCAAGCCGTGCTGGCAGCCTTGTCCAGATGGCGCAATGTGATTCTGCTGAGCGGCGTGGAGATGTATGAGGGCGTCCTCGACGACGAGGTGGCGATTCGCGCCTTCCTGGAGCGGGCCGTGGACATTACTCGTGCGCTGTTGGCTGAGGAGCGCTTTCAGCGAATGCCTGCATTGCTTTCCGGCGCAGGCTCGGCCTGGTATGACGTTGTGGCCGCGGTCTTCACTGCAGCAGGATTTGGCGCGGATGTTGAGATTATTCTGCGCCCTGGCTGCTACCTCACTCACGACGTGGGCGCGTATCGCGCAGCGCAGACGAAGATACTCGAACGGAATCCGATTGCGCGCCGCATGAAGTCGGGACTCGTGCCCGCGCTGCACATCTGGGCCTATGTGCAATCGGTCCCGGAGACAGAGAAGGCAATCATCGGCATGGGCAAGCGCGATGCGGCATTTGACTCCGGCCTGCCTATTCCGGCGCTGCGCTTCAGACCGGGAGAAGCGGCTCCGGCCGCGGCTCCCGCACACTGGACGGTGACAAAGCTGATGGATCAGCATGCCTACATGCGTATAGCTGCGGAGGACGATTTGCAGGTTGGCGATATGATCGGCTTCGACATCTGTCACCCCTGCCTTACCTTCGACAAGTGGCGCGCCCTGCCGGTGCTGAACACGCAGTACGATGTTGTCGGGATCGTGAAGACATTCTTCTGAACACACTTATTTCTAGTGAGCGCCATGCAGACGTTGCGATTTGAGCTGTGCGTCGAGAGCCTTGAATCCGCGCGCATCGGCGAGGCCGGCGGCGCCGACCGGGTTGAGCTTTGCAGCGCATTGTGGATGGGCGGCGTTACTCCGCCTCTCGATTTGACCGCTGCTACGGTCGAGGCGCTTGCGATTCCCGTGCGCGTGTTGATTCGTCCGCGTGGCGGAGACTTCTGCTACTCCGCGGCGGAGTTTGACCGGATGCGGCAGCAGATTGAAGAGGCGAAGCAGGCAGGGGCCGAGGGCATTGTGGTTGGCGTCCTGCTGGTGGATGGGCGCGTGGATGTGGCGCGAAGCCGCGAGCTGGTGGAACTGGCTCGCCCCATGGGAGCGACCTTCCATCGCGCCTTTGATGTGACGCGGCAGATGTACGATGCTCTTGAGGACGTGATCGCGACCGGCGCGGATTGCCTGCTGACCTCGGGCGGCGCGGCGGACGTGGCGGTCGGAGCGGAGACGATTGCGCGGCTGCACAAGCAGGCCGGCAAGCGGATTGACGTGATGGCCGGCGGTGGGTTGCGCCTGGAGAACGTGATGGACGTTGTGCGGAGGACAGGCGTTACGTCACTGCATGGGTCGCTCATGCGAGGAAATGCGCAGATCGGTTCGGAAGTGTCCCGCATGGGAGACAGAACGCCGGTGGTGGAAGCCGATGTACGCGAAGCGATAAGGCTATTTCACATGGCGCATGGCGGTTGAAAGCGCACGGCGTCTGTTGCGGGTCGAACGTACGCGGCGGTTCGCGCTCGGTCGATGCGCTTATCGCGCAAGTTAGCGTGCTGCATCAGGCTCTGGATGCGCGCGCTTCAAAACCGGCTTCGATTTCCTCGAGGGTCTTGCCTTTTGTCTCCGGCAGAAAGAACGCAACGACGACCAGGTACACTGCAGTGAAACCCGCGAACAGGAAGAACATGGATGAGTAGCCGTATTTGCTGACGAAGGGCAGAAAGATTCCGGCCAGCGTTGTGGAGACCAGTTGATTGATAACCAGCGCGATGCTCATGCCGTTTGAGCGGATGCGCGTGGGCATCAGTTCGGACAATGCAAGCCACACGCACACCCCGGGGCCCACGGCATAGAAAGCCATGAAGGCATACAGCCCCAGGGCAACGAGCCAGCCATGACCTGGATCTGGCACGCTGCCAATGACCGCCTTCTTGATGCGGAGCGGCGCAGACCGGGCGGCCTCCAGATTTGCAAACGGAGCCTTGAAGAACGCCTCGACACTCGTGGATGGAACGCAGTCCGCGCGCGCGATGTGAATGGGTGGGGCGGCTGGGTCATCGGAGCGCACATAGCTTGTGGCCGCGGTGAAATCTCCATAGGAATAAATGATGGCGAGTGAGGCGCGGCTGTTCTGGATTGCATTGCCTGCCGCACCCTGCATGGCCAGCAGGCGATGCGCTTCATCGGGAGTGAAGCGAACAGTCAGCTCCTGATTCTGGCTGACCATTGCCTGCACGAGGCCATGCGCGTCCAGGCTCAACTTTTCTGTGGTGAGGAAGAGGATGCCCACGCCGACCTGGGAGACGATGATTCCGCTTGTGCCAAGGACCATGAGAAACTTGCGGCCCTTGCGATCCACCAGCGCCATGCCAATCATCGTGAGCAGGAAGTTGACCAGCGTAAACAGGACGTAGCCCCAGTGCGCGTACAGATCAGAGAGGCCGCTCTGCAGGAGGATTCCGGTGTTGTAGCCGATGATGGAGTTGACGCCCGTGGCCGTGTTGCAGAAGAGGATGACGCAGGCGAGCAGGAACGGGATGGCATATTTTCTGCGCAGCAGAGATTCGCGCATCTTTTCGCCGGAGGAGCGCTGCGCCTGGGTGGCGCTGGCTGTTTCTTCCATCTCCTGCAATTCTCGCTGAGCCTGTTCGGGTGTCCGCGAGCGCAGCAGCGCCGCCTCAGCCTGTTCTCTCTGGCCGCGACGGAAGAGCCATCGCGGCGACTCGGTAACCAGCAGGCCGCCAACCATGAACAGCAGCCCCGGCGGCAGGGATACCCAGAAGATGCGCCGCCATGCCTGATCCTTGAAACTGAAGAGCGTGGCGGCATCAGCGGTTCTGGCTATCGCATCGACGCGATAGCTATAGTAGATTCCAACCAGCGCGGCGGCGACGATGCCGAGCGTAAGCAGCCACTGGAATACGCCGGTGCCCTTGCCGCGTTGCGATGCAGAAAGGCACTCGGCCAGATACAGCGGCACCACCACGCCGATCAGTCCGCCGCTGATGCCTTGGAAAAGCCGCCCGAAGAACAGCGGAGCGTATCCGTGCGACAGCGCGATGACTGGAACGCTGAGGACAAAGGTCGCGCCGCTCAGGATCATCAGCGGCTTGCGCCCCATCCAGTCGGCGAGAATTCCCGCAAACATCGTCGAGAAGACGCTGCCCAGCAGGACCGCGGCGACGATGACCGAAAGCTGCGCCGCGGTCAGGCCCGAGGTCGCTTCAAGATAGGGCAACGCGCCGCCGATGATGCCCACGTCGATTCCGTAGAGCAGGCCGCCAAGCCCCGCTACCAGCAAGAGAAAGGCGTTATAGCCGCGCTTTCCGCCAGAGCCGGCAGCAGAGGGCGTGTTGGTGAAATGGACGGCCCGTTCCGTCATGGTCGAGAACCTCTTTTCGTGCTGTCCAAGCCTGTTGCAGTTGTGACTCCCAAGTCTACATGGCCCGCATCGCGGCAAATCGCTCCGTAGCCTGTGCCGATTGCCCGTGAGCAGCTTGCGCAAGAGGCGGAATCAGGGGTTTGATTGGAAACTGTACAATCGAGCGCGAAGTGGTCCTTGCATGCATGAGCATTGCCGCCCCAAAGGAGATGCCCCGTTGCTTCGTCTTGTGAGCCTTGCCATTCTGCTGGCCGGCATCGGTCCGGCCCTTGCCCAGACGCCGCCGGCAGCGTCTCATCCGGTTCGTCCCACGCCGCCCACGCGCGATCCCCACACGTCCGGTTACGTCACGGCGAATGAATTGCCCGACGGTACGAATGCCCCGGCGCAGACTGACGGGAATTTCATTATCGGGCCCACGCACAACCCGGCGCCGGAGATGTCAGTGCGGGCAGGCGTTCCGCAGGGCGCGGTGTATGAGTTCACCATGAGCTCGGCAGACAGCCGGATTTATCCCGGCATCGCGCGCGAGGCGAATACGTTCGGCACGGTCGATGCCGCCAATCCTGCCAGACTGGTGGTGACCACGAGCCATCCGGCTGCTTACACGCGCCGCGTGGCAGTGTATGTTCCCAGGCAATACGTTGCGGGCACAATTGCGCCGTTCATTGTGGGCGCGGACGGACCCGACGAGGCGTTGTTCACGGCGCTCGACAATCTCATCGCCGAACACCGCGTGCCTGTGATGATTGCGATCTCCATCGGCAATGGCGGGGGCGACGCGCAAGGCAGCGAGCGCGGCCTGGAATACGATACGATGTCGGGCCGGTATGCGGAGTTTGTTGAGCAGGAAGTGCTGCCTGTGGTGGAGGCAAAATATCACGTAAAACTGACGCGCGACCCCGATGGACGCGCCACGATGGGCGGCAGCTCCGGCGGGTCTTGCGCGTTGATTATGGCCTGG
>JAJYBT010000521.1 GCA_021778875.1 Acidobacteriota bacterium
GTAATGCGGGTCCTGGTGCAGGAGGGACGGGATGAGAAAGGTGCCGAAGGCCTCGCTGGTCACGTCCTCTGCGTAACTTACGCCGACGTAGCGGCCGAAGCCGGGCATGCCGGGGCCGTAGGGGGAATGAGCGTCCGAGCCGACGGAGATGCCGGCGTTGCCTGCGATGGTGACGGCGTTGAAGGGGTCGAGGAGGTTGCGTACGGCGAGGCGCGCTTTTTCCTTTGGCGTCAGCGGCTTGACATCAGGTCCAGTGAGAAAGCGAGCAAACCAGTTTTTGGAGGGCGGGCACTTGGGCGGCGTGGCCTGGACGCCTGGGTTGGCGGCGGTGGCTCCTGACTCTGCGCCCCCGGGAGCGAGGGGCTTTGCAGAAGCGACGGCAGCGGACGGAGTTGCAGGCGCGGCTTTGCAGGGCTGGGTTGCTCCGGTTCCATTTTGCGCCGGGGGCTGGGTCTGGGGCTTTGGCGCTTCCGGCAAGGGCTGCTCAGGTGGAGTGGGCGCGCTCTGCGCCCAGGCCGCGGCAGAGATGGGCAGGAAGACGGGGAGAAGCGCGAGCGCGAGGCGGTATCGTCCCGTCGGGTGAAGGGCGCTGCTTGATGGGTTGTCATCCTTTCTCAGTTTCAGCAATCGTTACGCCCTCACAGGTCAAGGTTGGTCCGATCGTTTTGAACGAACAGCATACCCCTCCCGCAACGGCTTCAGCTCTGCCTGCTATCGGCCACGGACGGGTGATGCAGCTTCTGGTATAGAACCCTGACGCAGAATTTGCTTGAAAGGTAGCTTGAAGACGAGCAAAGAGTTGCCCGTCCAGAGACGGAATTGAGGCTATTCCGTTGACGGGAATGATGTTGACCATCGCGGCACACTCTCGTGCTTCAGGGCTTTGGCGGCATTGACGCGCACGCGGGCTCCCCGCAGACTGGAAGCGAGGTAATGTGTCGTGAGCTCTTATCCTCCCCCAGGGCCCGGCGCAGGCCGCGTGAGCCAGCGCATTGAAGAAGCCATTGAACTGATTGAGTTGGAGCTGCGCCACGCCATCGCCTACGTGAATGATGCGGTGGTTCCGCAGGTGCGCAGCGAATCGATTACGGCGATGCGAAAGCTTTCGGACAAATTGCGTAATCTGGCCGACCGCATCGACCAGCCCAGGGGCCCCGGTGGACAATGACTCGAGATGACGCGCAACGGCGCGGCCGGGTTCTGGCGGGCTGGGCGGGATTGGGGTTCGCGCTGCTGGTTGTGACCGGCTGCGGCCACCACAAGACCACAACGCAACTGCCCGCGCCGCAATCGGCTCCGCCCGAGATTCAGGCATCCACTCCCGAGACCGAGCAGCCGTCTCCCGCGTTGCAGCCGCCGGTGGAGACGGGGCGCATTACCATGACGCCTGTGCCGCGGGGCGGTGTGAGCGATGAGGACCTGGACTACATTGCCACGCACCAGCCGATTCTTTCAGAAGAGGGCGATGCCACGTGGTATACCGCGCGCAAAGGACGCAGGGCCGCCAATGGCCAGGTGTTCAGCAACCGCGCCCTGACGGCGGCGCACCGCACGCTGCCGATGGGCTCGCTGATTGTGGTGACGAATCTGGAGAACGGGCAGTCGGCAGCAATGCGCATCAGCGACCGCGGCCCGTTTGCTCCGGACAAGGTGATCGACCTGACGATTGCATCGGCCAAGGCGACGGGCGTTTATCGCATGGGCGTGGCACGGGTGCGGATTGACGTGTATCGCACCCCGAAGCCGATAGACGAGGGCGGGCGGTGGTGCGTGCAGATTGGGGCATTCACGAGCGAGCGCAAGGCAGAGAAGCTCAAGGCGCAGCTTCTGCGCAAATATCCCGGCTCGCACGTAATCGACTTTGCCGGCGAGCACAGCTACTGGGTTCGCATCCGCCCGGAAGGAGATAACCGGGAAGTGGCCGAGTCCATTGCGCGCCATGTGCATCCTTCTCAGGGCGACGCGTATCTGACGCGACTGGATTGAGCCGATACCGCTGGAACGGTCGCCTAGTCCGGCGGCGGATAGAAGGGCAGCTTGTCGTTTTTCTCGTTGGCGCGGCGGATGGTTGCGTCGTCCAGCAGCAGCGCCGGGGCGAGCACGGTTTGCGGAACATCGCCAAAGTAGTTGGCAACCCAGAGGTCCTTTCCCGCGGCCTCAACGCCGGAGCGGAGGGCGCGCTGGTCGAGGTCATCGAGCGTGGCTCCGCGCACGAGTTCGCGGTGGCCGTCGGGGCTGACGCGGTAGAGCAGGCGGGGTGACAAGCCCGCGCCCAGCGTCGAGACGTAATAGACGCTTTTCAGCTCGCGGTCTTTGGCTATTGCGGCGAGTTTCTTCTCCAGATCGCTGTCGGTGAGGCCGTTCTGCGCGGTCACCTTCAGGACGCCAACGGTGGGGCGGGGCGGGCCGGTGATGCCGGCGCGTCCGTGGCCGTTGGACTGGGGAAAGTCGCGCACGGGCTCGCGGCCGATGAGGTAGTTTTCCAGCCGTCCGGCGATGACGAGCTTGACCGCCTGCGCGGGCACGCCCTGATCGTCCACGTCATAGGCTCCGACGAGGCTGACGCCGTCATCGGTCTTGATTCCTGGGTCGTCCACGACGTCGAGAAACTCCGGGAGCACGCGGGCGTGGTAGCTGCTGGCGAAAGAGCCGCCGGTGCGCGCTTCGGTGCCGACCGCGGGGCGGGTTGCAGCCACTGCAGGCGCGAGCAGGGCGCGCAGCGTGTCGGTGGTGGCGTCTGCGCTGAGCAGGACCGGGCCGTGATACTCCTCCTCAACCAGCGGCGCTTTGCGCAGGTCGGCGAGCGAGGCGATGAGCGCGACGGCGTGCTTTGTGAAGACCTCGGGCGTGTCCAGGTCTTTGAGCGCGGCAGCGGTGCTGGCGTAGGAGCGGTCCAGCTTCATGCCGTCGCTGGCCTGCGTGCCGGTGGCGAAAGCCTCCTGAAACTGCGCCGCGGATTTGCGCACGATGGTTCCTTCGCTGTTCACGAGCCAGGTGGTGGTGACGCGCGCATGGAACTCGGCGGTGGAGTACTGCACGTCGCGCTCGGCGGCCTTGACGGAGGCATCGGTGCGGTAGAGGCCGCTGGCCTTTGCCGCCTGTGCTGTCCACTGCTCCTGATCCAACTGCAGCTTGAGCGGAGTTTCGAGCGAAAGGACGGGCTTCTCCCGGCTGAAGTCGTCTGCCTGCGGCGGCGTCTCGACTTCCTTGAGCGCGGCGAGTTTGCGGGCGTAGGCGGCGAGCGCGGTTTTGTAGGCGCGGTCCGTGGCTGCCCATAGCGCCGAGCGGAGGGCGATGGGGTCGTCGTCGAGGGCAGCCAGTTCGATTGCGCCATCGCCGCGCTGACCGGAGCTGTCGGTCTTGTAGTCGCCTACGCGCACGGAGACGCGCGCGATGCGCGCATGGCTGCGCTGCGAGCCCTGCGTTGCGCCGAAAGCGGCATTGGTCTGGAAATCGTCCACATCTTCAATGCGGTACTGGATGAAGAAGGGTTTTTGAAAGCCCGGCAACTGGAGCTGGGTCATGTTGCGGTCGAGTTCCGCGAGCATGGCCTTGAGCACGGGATCGCTTTGGGCGCCGGCGCGCGTTTGCTGCGCTGCTGCGGCGAGGGGCGCGTTGAGGCAGGCGGCAAGAAATCCAGCGCCGGCGAGAAGGACAATCGAACGCATGGGATTCATTGG
>JAJYBT010000522.1 GCA_021778875.1 Acidobacteriota bacterium
ACTCCTGCCAGGTGGCCGGCGGAGCGAGCTCGCGGCCAAACTGCGCGCGAAACGCACCGCGCCGCGCGGGGTCGTCGAACAGGTCGCTGCGATAGACAAGGCACTCCGGCCCATCATGCCACGGCAAAGACGATAGTCTGTCACCGAAAACGAGCGGCCGAACGAGCGACCTCGCCCAGCCATCGGGCCACGCGGGAATCGGCAATCGCTTTTGCCATGCATGCAGATCTTCAAGCGCGCCAGCGGCCATGCCTTCAGCCAGCCAGTCAGTCACCAGCAGGGCAAGATCGAAATGCCCATCGCGCAGCCCGCCTTGTGCAATTGCCGAGCGATGCAGCTCGTGGATGCTCGTCGAAACCACCTCGACATGGACGCCTGGATGCAGCGCCTCGAACAACCGCGCCTCTTCGCCGAGCGCGCTTTCAAAATCCGCATAGTTGCGGAGCGCAATGCGGAGCGTGACCACGCTGCCTCCTGATGCGTCTACTCGGCCGGTTGCATTTCGGTGCGTACCTGCGCCAGCACGTTCAGATACGCTCTGGCAGTTTCGGTGATGATCTCCGGCGTTCTTGCCTCGATGGCGGCCAGGTTTACCAAGTCGCTGCCGATGCCCAGCGCGCGTGCTCCGGCGCGAAGGAAGCTGTCAGCAGTCTGCAGTGTGACACCGCCGGTGGGAATCAGCTTCAACTCGGGAAACGGCGCGAGCAGCGCCTTCAGGTAGCTGGCTCCGCCCACCGCTGAGCAGGGAAATATCTTCACGTAGTCAGCGCCTGCACGCCATGCGGTAATGACCTCGGTCGGCGTGAGCGCGCCGGGTATCGAGACCTTGCCGCAGTCGCGCGTTACGGCCACCACTTCAGTGTGAAAGCTGGGGCTGACGACGAACTCCGCGCCGGCATCAATGGTTGCGTCGGCCTGCTCGGCTGTTGTTACGGTGCCGGAGCCGAGCAGCAAATCGTCGCCATATTCGCGCTTCAGCTCTCGTAGCAGTTCCACCGCGCCGGGAACCGTCATGGTGACTTCCACGACGTTGATGCCCCCGGCGATCAGCGCTCTGACGACCGCATGCGCCTCGGCGGCGGAGCGCGCCCGAAGAACTGGAATCAGCCCGACGAGTTCAATGGTTTCCCTTGTGGCGTCTGACATTTCGTTCCTCTCGCAATTCCCAGACTATTATGCGCCACTGCTCACCGGGCGATCCTTGCGGAGCCGCCCTTGATGGCGCGTTCGACTTCAGCCAGAGTGGCCATGCTGGTGTCGCCCGGCGTGGTCATGGCCAGCGCGCCGTGCGCCACGCCGCATTGCATGGCCCACTCAATCGGCTTCGCGGCAAGCAGGCCGTAAATCAGTCCCGAGGCAAAGCTGTCGCCTCCGCCCACGCGGTCCAGAATCTCAATTTCGCGCTGAGGCACGTGGACAATCCTGTCCTCATAGAGCGCGATCGCGCCCCAGGCGTTTCGGCTCGCGGTGTGCGCCGTGCGCAGCGTGCTGGCGACGAGCTTCAGGTTGGGATACGCGGCGGCCACCTCGCGCAACATCGTCTCGTATCCGGCAACCGGCAATTCAGCAAAATCCTCGCCAACGCCTTTGATCTCCACGCCGAGCATGGCGGAGAAATCCTCTTCGTTGCCCAGCAGCAGGTCCACCTTGCGGACCAATGCGCGATTCACCTCCTGCGCCTTCGCTTTGCCGCCGATGGATTTCCAGAGTGAATCGCGATAATTCAGATCAAAGGAAACCGGGGCGCCGTGGCGGCGGGCCGCGTCCATTGCTTCGGCGGCCACTTCGGCTGTTGAGCTTGAAAGCGCAGCGAAGATGCCGCCGGTATGAAACCAGCGCGCGCCATTGGACGCGCCGAAGATCGTCTCCCAGTCAAAGTCGCCGGGCTTCACCTGGCTGATTGCGGTGTGGCCCCGGTCAGAGCAGCCAGCCGCCGCGCGCGCGCCAAAGCCGCGCTCGGTGAAGTTGAGTCCATTGCGAACCGTGCGACCTACGCCGTCATACGGAACCCACTTGAGCAGGGAAGTATCCACGCCGCCCTGCAGCAGCAGGTCTTCCACCAGGCGGCCGACGGCGTTGTCGGCCAGCGCTGTGGCGATGGCGGTGCGCAGGCCAAAGCAGCGGCGCAGCCCGCGGGCCACGTTGTATTCGCCGCCACCTTCCCACACCTGAAGTTGGCGCGCGGTGTGGATGCGGCTTTCGCCGGAGTCGAGGCGCAGCATGACTTCTCCCACGCTGAGGCAGTCCCACCGGCGCGTAGAATCGGGAATCGAAATCGGGTCCATGCTCTTTGTCGGTCGTTCAATGACACTCTATCGCATTGCGCCTTGGCCATGCGGATGCGGGCCGTCGGTAAATCCGTTTACATGATAGATTTTTCTGGGCGGGCGGGGTAAGTTGCATGACTGCCGGCAAGCGCGTCCTGTAAAGTGGCGAAGTCGGGACAAACAGCAGGGAGGCACGCATGAGCGGGAGTCTGTTCGATCTGAGCGGCAGAATTGCCGTGGTCACCGGCGGCACCACCGGACTGGGTCACGCGGTGTCATTGGGTCTGGCCGGCGCAGGTGCTTCTGTTGTGCCCAGCTCGCGCAGGATGGAACAGGTTGAGAAGACAGCCGCGGAGATTGAGGCGATGGGCCGCCGTGCGCTGCGCGTGGCGAGCGACGTGCAAGACCGGGCCTCCCTGCAGGCGCTCCATGACCAGGTGATCAGGGAGTTTGGCAAGGTGGATATTCTGGTGAATGCCGCCGGCATCACCCACAAAGCTCCCACGCTGGAGGCCGAGGAAGAGGATTGGGAGCGCGTGATGGATACCAACCTGACCGGCACCCTGCGCGCATGCCAGATCTTCGGCAAGACCATGGTGCGCGAGGGCTACGGGCGAATCATCAACTTTGCCTCGTTGACCACGTTTGTGGGCTTTTACCGCGTTGCCGCTTACGCGGCCAGCAAGGCCGCGGTGGCGTCACTCACGCAAGTGCTGGCCATTGAGCTGGCGCAGACTGGCGTAAATGTAAACGCCATCGCCCCCGGAGTTTTCCCCACGCCGCTCAACGCAAAGTTGGTGCAGGGCACGCCACGGGGCGACGAACTGCTGCTGCGCACGCCGATGCGCCGATTTGGAGAGGCAAAGGAAATTGCGGGCGCGGCCATCTTCCTTGCGTCGGAGGGTGCGTCGTTTATCACCGGCGAGATCCTGGCCGTCGATGGTGGATTTATGGCCAGCGGTGTGAATCAGTAGCGCCTTTTGTCTATCGTTTGCGCATAAGGAGTCATTGCCGCCGTGAAAATTACGAACGCTTACGTCAACATCACCTCGCCTGGCCGGAACTTTGTCACGCTCAAAATCGAAACCGACGAGGGCATCTATGGTCTGGGCGACGGCACGCTGAATGGCCGCGAGCTTGCCGTGGCAAGCTATCTAACGGACCATGTGATTCCCTGCATCATCGGCCGCGATCCGTTCCAGACCGAGGACATCTGGCAATATCTCTATCGCGGTCCCTACTGGCGGCGTGGGCCGGTCACCATGTCTGCCATTGCCGCAGTGGACGTGGCTCTGTGGGACATCAAAGGAAAAGCGCTCAACACGCCGGTTTACAACCTGCTGGGCGGCAGGAGCCGCGAAGGCGTAATGGTATACGCCCACGCCAACGGCAAGGACATCGATCACGCCAT
>JAJYBT010000523.1 GCA_021778875.1 Acidobacteriota bacterium
ACCTCGCCCGCCGCATGGTCTGCGAGTACGGCATGAGCCGCCTCGGTCCGCTCACCTTCGGCAAGAAGGAGGAGCAGATCTTCCTCGGCCGCGAGATCGCTCAGCACCGCGACTTCTCCGAGGAGACGGCCCGCCAGATCGACCTCGAAGTCCGCCGCCTCATTGACGATGCCTACCAGTCGGCACGCACCATCCTTGAGTCCAACAAGGACGCCATGCACCGCATCGCCGCCGCTCTGCTGGAGCGCGAAACGATCGACGCCGAGGAGGTTCGCCTGCTCATCGAGGGCAAGGAACTGCCTCCCGTCCGCTCCGTGCTGGCGTCGCCCAGTGACGGCGGCAGCGGCACCGGTCAGCAGGTCCTCAAGCCGGAGAGCCGTCCCGGCTCAGGCACCTTCCCTGAGGGCTCGCCCTCCCCGGCATAACCCGCGTTCTGCGCAAACACGAGGGGCCGCTCCAACCGGAGCGGCCCCTCGCTATTTCAGCCTGCAACCGTACCGGCTGCGCGGCTCTTAGAACAACTTGTATCCCAGCCCCACGCTGAAGCCGTAAGGATGCAGTTGCGCGGTCTGCCCCACCAGCCAGTCCGGAAACTGCTGATACTCGAAGTCGATGGCGCGCAGGCTCCAGTGGTCATCCAGCTTCACGTCGGCGCCGCCGCCATAGGCAATCGTGGCGCAGTGGCAGTTCGTCACGTTGTACTCAAAGTTCATGTTCGTGATGCCGAACAGCACCTTGCCGTAAGGCGTCACCGGTCCCCACGTATGGATGGGCACCTTCGGCCCGATCAGGTAATTGTCCTGGTAGATGTTGTGGTACTGGTGGAAGCGCAGCACGCGCGCCTCGCCCTCCGCCTGCACCCAGCGCGTCAGTTTCAGGTCCAGATAGGTGCCAATGCCCACCAGGTATTGCGGACTGGCGTTGGGAGCGTTGCCCCCCATATAGTCCGGTTGAAAGAAAGACCCCATTGCGCCAATGGTCAGCGAAGGCTGCCGCCACGTGCCATCGTGCACCACCTGTGCCCCGGCCTTCGCAGCCCCGGCGCTCAGCAGGCAAGCCAGCAGAACTACACAAACTCGTTTCATGTGCTCAGGAATCCTGTGTCTTGAGATTTGGCCCGTCCGGCCAGTCCTTGTCGCGATCTCCGGCTGTTCGTTCCTTGATACTGGCCGGCACCCGCGTCTCGCCTACCCGCAGGAACCACGGCATGCAGTCCTTCAGGCCGCCGGAGCGGCTCAATCCTCAGGCAAATCCTGCCTCAAAAAATCTTGTAGCCGATTCCGGCGCTTACGCCATAGGGCGCCAGTGTCCCAAACGCCCAGTTCGGCCACTTCTGGTACTCAAAGTCCACGGCGCGCAGCGTCCAGTGCCGGTTCAGCTGGATATCCGCCCCGCCGCCCATCGCCACATCCGCAAACCGGCCATAGGCGTAGTTGTACTGGAAGTTCATCCTCGCCACTCCCGCCAGCACCTTCACATAGGGTGTCACGCGTCCAAACTGGCGTATCGGCACCCTGGGGCCAATCAGGTAGTTGTCCTGGTTCACGTTGGCGAACTGGTGAAAGCGCAGCCACCGGCCTTCAGCCTCCACCTGCACCCAGCGTGTCAGTTTCAGATCCACGTACACGCCCACTCCATACAGCGTGTTCGGTCCATAGTCCGGCTGGAACATCGATCCCAGCCCCCCGGCTGTCAGGGAAATCGTCTTGTCATAGGCCGACGGAGTTACCTGGGCGCGGGCCGTTGCCGCCCCCGCATACAGCAGACAAACAAGCAGAAAAAGGGAAAGACGTCTCATGTGCAGGACCGTCAGGCCAGTCCCATTCGCCAAGCCTCGTGATCGGGGGAAGTCCGGGCTTTGCTGCTGGAACTGGCCGGTTCTTTGAGCGTTGGGGTCATCCGCGCGGAGATGCGTCTTGCACCTCCGCGCGGTTGCATCGGTTATTGGGGATTGGTCGTGGTCGCGCCCTGCTGCTGAGCCGGAGCGTTGCCGCCCGCCTGCTGGGCCGCGTTCGGGTCCGCGGCGGGCTGCTGCTGGCCGGTGCCTGTGCCGCCGGCCGTCGTGGGCTGCGCGTTCTGCATGTCCTCAAAGCGCCGCAGCTTGAAGTACACCGGCGTCACCTCCAGCGGCATCTTGTCCCGCGGATTCATCGGCGCATAGCGCTTGGCGTTCAGCATCTGCACGCGGTCGCTCCACGGATCCACCTTCAGCCAGCTTCCCAGCGGCAGCGCCGGAATCTGCGCCATATCGTCCCAGTTGATCTTCGGCGCCTGGTGTGCCAGGTCCGCCATCCACGGCGTGCCGTCCGACTTCAGCATGGAGTCGCCCAGCTTCGGCGTGTTCAGGTCCTTCAGCACCTTGCCCCGCTCCGCCAGCTGCTCCCAGTAGAGTCCCGCGCTGGGCAGCTTGTCCTTGTACATCGAGGCCTGCAGATACTCCATCGCCTTCTTGGCCGCCGCCGCATCGTCCGGCTCCGTGTGCGCCATATCGATGCGCTGGAAGGTGGCCTCATCCGGGAAGAGCAGCCGGTCATTGAATGCGTAACGCGTATCGATGTGGTGCCCCAGCGCCACGTGCGCCAGCTCCAGCGCAATCACTGAGGCAATCGACTCCTCATTCGGCAGCGTGTCCAGCAGTCCCTTGCTGATCAGGATCGTGTTACCCACCGTCGTCGCTTCAATCGTTGAGGTCAGCAGCACGCGGCAGTGCACCGGCGACGAGAACGCCAGATTGTTCGGCACCGCCAGGTTCACCACAATCTGGTCCAGCACCTGCGTCTCATAGCCGTTCGGCGTCAGCGGAGCCACCAGCCCCGCCTGCTCCAGACGGTCGATTACGTTGTTCTCCGCCTGCGTCACCCAGTCGCGCGTGGCCTGCAACGGGCTCACGTCCTGCGAGTCGTCGCTCTTGTCCACGGCGTCCTGCACCGTCACGCTCACGTTCTCGCTCTCGCGCGTGGGCAGCTTCAGGGAATAGCCCCAGAAGCGCGTCTGCGCCTTCAGCCCCGGCGACTTCGGATTCTCCGTGCGGTGCGTCTCTTCCACGTAGATCGCCACCGGCAGCCACACGCCCGGCTGCAGATTCATCCGCCAGCTGTCAAAGTGGAAGTAGTACCGCGAGTCGCCGATTCGCCCCGCGTTCGTATACGTGCCGTTGAACCGCACCACGTTGCCGCCCTGGTCCTCAATCCAGATGCGCCCGTAAAAGCGTCCGCGTCCCGTCACCCTCGGATGCACGTCGAACACCCACGTCCGCACCGATCCCAGAAACTCCCGGCGCACAAAGTTGAACTCGTAGTGCTGCTGGTCAAATCCCGTCGGGTCCAGGAACATCATCTGCATAAAGCCCGTCGGGTTGTAGGTGAACCGCGTATCCAGCCCCAGCGATTTCGTCAGGTTCACAATCGCGGCCAGAGAACCCTTGAAGAATCCGCGCCCGTCTTCCTTGCGCGGCGAGTAGGAAACATCGTAAAAAGCCTTGCCAAAGTCCACCCGGCTCAGCGTGTACTGGTCATCCACCGGCACCGTGTACAGCTTCGCGTCCGGCCGCGTGTCCTGGATGTAAGTCTCCACCAGCGGGGTGCGCTGTTGAATGCTCTTGATCAGCACCTTTTCCTGCGCTACCGCCTTCTCCACCAGTGCCGCCTGGTCTGCGGTCAGGGGTTCTGACTGCTGG
>JAJYBT010000524.1 GCA_021778875.1 Acidobacteriota bacterium
CGACACATCGCCCTTGATGCCGAGCCATGAGCCGAAGATGGGAGACGGCACGCGCAGGGATGCCTCCCAGCCGTTCATGCCGCCGCTTACGGGAAAGTCCTGCGTGTGGTCATACGGACGAAAGGTATAGGAATAGCCGCCGTACAACTCGTAATTCGCCGCTGGCCGATGCGCCGGCTCAGCCTGCGCAAGCAGACTGACGGGCACAGCCAACGCCGATGCCAGAAAAAGCGCAAGGAAGAGAGTGCGAAGCATCCAGTCACCTCATGAATGTGAAGTCGAACCGGGGCAACAGGGGTGCAGCGTGCAGTCCGTTTAGTGCGCGTTGCCGGCATGGCCGGATTTGCGTCTCGCGGTTGGACGGACCGCACACACAGTGGTGAGCGGCAAACGATTCTATTTCGACGCAGGCGTCAACTTGAGCACGTAGGCATATTTGCAGGCTGCGGCGGCGGGCAGCGCGACAGCGAGCGCGTCAGCGCCCTGCGTCCAGGTCACCTGGTCCGCGGAGCCGAGCAGTTGCACGGAAGCGATGTGCAGCGAACGGCCTTCGTGCGCCCAGCCCAGCGAATGTATCGCGGCCTTGCCGTCTTTAGGACACGCCATACCGATGACGTATACGTTGTCGCCTTTGGCTGTGAAGCGGAAATCCTCCGCCGTATAAGGCTTCGTGTCCGTGTCGTGGAATGCGCCCGCCTTCACCTGCGTCGGCCCTTCGCCAAAGGTCGTCCACGGCGTTGTCGCGTAGATGGCCTCGCCATTCACCTTGAGCCAGGCGCCCATCTCGCGGAGCGTCGCCTGCACCTCATCGGGAATCGTGCCGTCGGAGCGCGGACCGAAGTTCAGCAGCAGATTGCCGTTCTTGCTTACGATGTCTGCGAGCTGATGCACAAGGAACTCCGGCGACTTGAAGGTATCGTTCTCGATGTAGCCCCAGCTTTTATTGCTGATGGACGTGTCCGTCTGCCAGTGGTCGGCAATGATGTGGTCCTGCTGGCCGCGCTCAAAGTCGCGCACTCCGGCCTTCCAGTTCATCGAGTAGTCCTTGAAGTCGATGACGCCGGTGTAGCCGTGCGCCGCGGCGTAGTTGTAATAGAACGCAGCAAACTCGGCCACCGTGTTGCGGAAGCTCGGCTGGCCGATCCACCAGTCAAAGTAAACGACCTCAGGATGATACTTTTCCACCAGTTCGGTGTCGCGGGCAAGCCAGTCGCGCGTCCACGCAGCGCTCACGTAGGTCCAGTCATTGGTCAGGCCGCCCGACTCGCTGATCCACTGATGCGCCGGGCCGTAGAGCGAAGCATATTTCGGATCGTTCACGTCGGATTGAATGGCGCGGCCGCCGTCATAGAAGAAGTTGTGCTCGGCGCGATGCGAGCTGAGCCCGAAGTGCAGTCCCTCGGCGCGAATGGCCCTGGCCAGCTCTCCCAGCGTGTCGCGCTTTGGCCCCATCTTCACCACGGTCCAGTCGGATAGACCCGAGTCATACATCGAGAAGCCATCGTGGTGCTCGGCCACGGGAACAACATACTGCGCGCCTGACTCCTTGAACAGTGCGGCCCACGCGGCCGCGTCAAAGTGCTCAGCGCGAAACAGAGGGATCAGATCCTTGTAGCCACGCGCGGGATCGCCGTTGGCAAAGTGCGCCTGAAAGTTTTTGTATGCGCCGTCGCCGGGATGATACATGTTGCGCGGGTACCACTCGTTTTCCGCCGCAGGCACGGAGTAGACGCCCCAATGAATGAAAATCCCAAACTTTGCGTCCTTGTACCACTGCGGCTGCTGGTACTTCATCAGCGAAGCCCAGTCAGGACGGAACGGGCCGTCATTGGCCTGCTTTTCCGCTTCAGACACCAGGCGATTGCGCTCGGCGTCGTATTTGCTGACGGACTGCTGCCACTCGCGGTCAATCTTAGCAGCGGACTTGACGCCGAGCGTGGGCGCCAGCGGGTCTGTGCCGGATGCGGCAGTCTGCGCCCCGGCTTGCGCAAACGTGAACGGCAACGCGACGACACACAGCAGAGGCAGAGAGCGAAGCAGATTCTTCATAGGGCTGCATCGTAAATCGCTTCAGTGATATGTTGCAAACCATGCCACGGAGCACACAAGGTGAGCCTGGAAACGCTTCTCAGCCGCCACAGCCGCAGTTGCGCGCCAGCACCTCGGCGAAGTGGACTGCCTGCTTGTGCGCCAACTGCGCAATCTGCTCACGGCAACTGAAGCCGTCGGCGACGATGACCGTTGCCGGTCCGGCGGATTCGACTGCCGGAAGCAGGCCGTCCTGCGCGATGGCCTTGGAGACTTCGAACTTGTCCGCCTCGAAACCAAAAGGCCCTGCCATGCCGCAGCAGCCTGCCTGAATCGTCTCAACCGTTGCGCCCGCGCGGCGCAGCAGCTCGATTTCGCTGGAAGGGCCGCCGAATATCGCCTTGTGGTGGCAGTGGCCGTGGATGAGGATTTGGGCACCGTGCAGGCTGCCGGCAGCGACATCGGGCGCGTGGGCGGCAAGGAAGTCAGCGAGGAGCCATATCTGTGCGCTGAGGCGCTTTGCGCGCGGTTCGTAGGGAAAGAGTTCCAGCAGCTCATCCTTGAAAACACTGGCGCAGCTTGGCTCAAGAAAAATGAAAGGCAGGCCCGCGTCAATATGCGGAGTCATGCGCTCCAGCACATGCGCCAGATACATGCGCGCCGCGTCGAGCAGGCCGAAGTCATACAGCGGGCGGCCGCAGCAGATGTGGCCGCGCGGCGTCTGCACGCGGAACCCCGCTTCAGTAAGCACCTTCTCGGCGGCGGCAAGAGTCTGCGGATGGTAATAGTTGTTCCACGTGTCCGGCCACAACACCACCACCACCTGCGGTGGGGCCAACCGCCCTTCGGGCGCCTGTGGTGAGGCGGACTTCTGGTCGGCATTTGTGGAACTGCTCGCTGCTTCGGCGCGCTGCTTTTGATAGCTCTTGCGCGCGAGGCTGGGCAACTGCCGCTGCTGCGCAACGCCGGCGATGTGCTTGATGAGCGGGCTGGTCATGGGTCCGCCGAGCAGCGCGTTGGTGAGCGCGGGCGTGAGCGAGCCCCAGCGCGCAAGCCGGTCAGCAAAGCCGAAGATGTAGTGCCGCAGCGGATGCAAGCGGCCCTTGTAGCGCTGCGCCAGGAATTCCGCTTTCCAGGCGGCCATGTCCACCTGCACGGGGCACTCGGATTTGCAGGCCTTGCAACTGAGGCACAGATCGAGCGCTTCATGCACGGCCTCGCTCTGGAAGCCTTCTTCGCGCAGTGCTCCGGCGAGCATCTCCCACAGCAGGCGGGCGCGGCCGCGCGTGGAGTGCTGCTCCTGGCCAGTGGCGCGGTAGCTGGGGCACATGACGCCGCCGGAAGCCTTGCGGCATGCGCCAACGCCGACGCAGCGCTCCGTAGCGCGCTCGAAGGAGCCGCCGTCGGCAGCGAAGACGAAATGCGTTTCAAAGTCAGCGTGCACGTGTTCGTGGCCGGGCTCGATGAGCGGGCCGTGGCGCAGGTTCTCCACGGGGTCGTAGACGCGAACGGCATCGACAAGCTTGCCGGGATTCATGCGGTTGTCTGGATCCCACAGCGCCTTGAATTCGCGGAAGGCCTGCATCAGCTCGGGGCCGAACATTTTGGGCAGCAGGGCGGCGCGGGCCTGGCCGTCGCCATGCTCGC
>JAJYBT010000525.1 GCA_021778875.1 Acidobacteriota bacterium
GATTTTGCCCTCGATGAACTCGACAAGGTGATGGGAGACCGTTCGAAACAGCTGCTGCGCGGAGGCATCTGGCGGTCGTTCATGGAGAAGTATCCTGAGGCGAACCACCTGCACAAGCGTATGGTCATGATCAGCAATGCGGGAAAAAACATCAGCATCCCCGAAAATGCTGCGGCCTTGGCCGTATTCAACACATCGTGCGCATAGGCGTGGATCAGCGCTTCTCGGACTCTGGCGAAGTAACGTGGCATATGGGACAACGCCAGAGTAGTGCATTTTGATCCCTTGCGGAAAGAAAATCGGCGCTCCGTCGGCGCGGCCCGCTCCAGCTCGGCGTTGTCCCGATCCGCGAGACGCTTCGTGTCTCCGGCATCGCGTGCGCTGATTCCCTTCGCCGCCTCGCTCTGTTGCCTTCGGTGCAATGTCCTACAATGCCCCAGAGGGACGAACCATAATGAAATTGTCGCTGAAATCTTGCTGTTATCCATTTGCCCTTCCGGTTCTCATCGTGGCCATGCTGCTGGCCGTTATTCCTGCATCCGCGCAGCGCGGCAGCGAAGTCGACCGGGCCATGGCTCTTCTGCCCGCGCCGTCGCAATCCGTCGTCAAGCGGCTGATGAGCCTCTCGCAGTTGCCGCCCGGGGTATGGAAGTTGCATGAGGGCGATTTGCCGCACGGAGAAGCTGTCGATCTCGACGACAGCGCTTGGCAAACCGCCAAAGTCGGCGCGCAATACCCCACCAGCGCCATCTGGTTTCGCCAGACCATTCAGATTCCCGCCACGCTGGACGGTTACGACCTCACCGGCGCGCGCGTCTGGTTTCAGTTCCAGGCCAACGCCAATGGGCCTATCCCGGAGATCGTCTACTTCAACGGTCGCCGCGTAGCCCTCGGCGAGGATCTTGAGCCCGAGATCCTCTTCGATCATGCGCAGCCCGGTGAAAAAATCGTGGTCGCCGTCAAGCTGCTCCAGAGCGCCGACGAAAAATCCTTCCGCGGCGCCACCTTGCGCGTCGATTTTCCTGAGAATCGACCCAACCCGCACGACCTGGCCGATGAGTTCCTCTCCGCCGCCATCCTGTTGCCCTCGCTGGCGCCCGGCGACAACAGCAAAACTGAGATCCTGAATCACTCCATCGCCGCCGTCGATATGGGTGCGCTCGATGGCCACGATTCCGTCCGCTTCGATGCCAGCCTGAAGGCCGCGCATCAGCAGCTTGAGGCCCTCCGCCCTCTGCTCCGGCAGGCTACCTTCCTGCTCGACGGTAACGCGCACATTGACGCGGCCTGGCTCTGGCCGTGGACCGAGACCGTCGATGTCGTCCATCGCACCTTCGGCACCGCGCTGCAGTTGATGAACGAGTATCCGGACTACGTCTACACCCAGTCGGCCGCCGCCTACAACGAGTGGATGGCCGATAAGTATCCCGCGCTCAACAATGAGATCAAGAAGCGCATCAAGGAGGGCCGCTGGGAGATCGTCGGCGGCATGTGGGTCGAGCCCGATCTGAATATGCCCAGCGGCGAATCCCTCGTGCGTCAGATTCTCGTCGCCAAGCGCTGGTATCAGCAGAACTACGGCGTGGACGTGCGCATCGGCTGGAATCCTGACTCCTTCGGCTACACCTGGCAGCTCCCGCAAATCTACAAAAAGAGCGGGATCGACTACTTCGTCACCCAGAAAATGGCATGGAACGACACCAACACCCTCCCCTTCAAGCTCTTCTGGTGGGAGTCGCCCGATGGTTCCAAGGTGCTTGCCTATTTCCCGCACGACTACGTCAATCTCAGTCTCAACCCGGTGCGCCTCAGTGATGACCTCGCCACCGCGCGCAAGTTCTCGCCCGGCCTGACTGAGATGATGGACCTCTACGGCATCGGCGACCACGGCGGCGGGCCCACCCGCGCCATGCTCGACGAGGGCTTCCACTGGAAGGACGGCGATCACGTCACTCCCACCTACCAGTTCGGCGCCGCGCAAAGCTTCTTCTCCTCGGTCGAGAAACGCATTGCGCCCCAGAGCCCCCAATGGGACTATCAGTCGATTCCGCACTACGCCCCGCCCGCTGACGTACCCGGCAAAATCTCCATCCCTACCTGGGACTCCGAGCTCTATCTTGAGTACCATCGCGGCGTCTTCACCACCCAGGCCATGCACAAGCACAACATGCGCACCTCCGAGGAACAGGTGCTGAACGCTGAAAAATGGTCCTCGCTCGCCTGGCTCGACGGCGCAAAGTATCCCGCCGATCAGTTGACCGAGGACTGGAAAAAGGTGTTGTTCAACCAGTTCCACGATCTCGCTGCCGGCTCCGGCATCGGCGTCATCTACAAGGATGCGCAGAAGGACTACGACTGGGTGCGCTGGTCCACCAATGAGATCTCCAGCGGCGCTCTCAAAGGCGTAGGCGAATACGTCAACACCAGCGGCGTCGGCATTCCCGTCATCATCTACAACCCCATGGGCTGGCAGCGCTCCGGCGAAGTCAAGGCCGTCCTCCAGCTTCCAGCGGCCGCGGTCAACGGCGTCGCTATCGTGGACTCTTCGCATCATCAGAGCCTCCCGATTCACGCCGAAATCGATTCCGCGACCGGCCTGGCCCATCTCACCTTCCATGTCTCCGACGTGCCCGCGCTGGGATACAAAGTTGTCCGAGTTGTTCCCGCCGCCGCGCGCCAGACCGCCGTCGCATCCGCCCGCGAGACCGCCGACTCCATCGAGCTCAGCAGCGGAAGCCTGAAGGCTGTCATCAGCAAGATGACCGGCTGCATCACCAGCCTTGAAGAAAACGGCGTGGAAACCTTTGCGCCCGGTGCCTGCGGCAATCAGCTCCAGTTCTTTAAGGATCTGCCCAAAGACTACGACGCCTGGAACATCGATCCCGGAACCCTCGACGTTCCGCCCGCCACCATCGACAAGGCCGATTCCGTCGCATTGGTCGGCGCGGACTCGCCGCTTCCCGCCGTTCGCATCACCCGTCACTGGCAGAGCTCAAAGTTCGTTCAGGTCATCAGCCTCAACCCCAACGGCGAGGTCGATGTAGACAACGATTTCGACTGGCACGAAGCGCACGTACTGCTCAAGGCAGCCTTCCCGCTCTCGGTGAAGAGTGACTTTGCCACCTATGAGATCCCGTTCGGCGCCATCCAGCGGCCCACCACGCGCAACAATTCCTGGGAGAAGGCGCAGTTTGAGGTTCCTGCTATGCGCTGGGCCGATCTCTCCGGAGCCGGGCCGGACGGAAAGGTCTATGGGCTCAGCGTTCTCAATAAGGATAAGTACGGCTACGATGCCGTCGGCAATATCCTCCGGCTCACGCTGCTGCGCTCGCCCAAGTGGCCTGATCCCGATGCCGACATGGGCCGCCAGCACTTCCACTACGCCCTCTATCCCCACGCCGGCACCTGGAAAAGCGCGCTCACCGTGCGCCACGGCTGGGACTACGACTATCCGCTCCAGGCCGTCGTCACCACCCCGCACCCTGGCGCTCTGCCTGCCGAGCACTCCTTTGCCTCGGTCTCGCCCGACAATGTCGTGCTCACTGCCGTCAAAAAAGCCGAGGATGCAAACGGCCTGATCTTCCGCGTCTATGAGTGCGAGGGCAAGGCCGCAACTGCGCAGTTCCACGTACCCCCCGGTGCGACCAGCGCCACCGTCACCAAC
>JAJYBT010000526.1 GCA_021778875.1 Acidobacteriota bacterium
GGGGCACACGTTTCTAGTGATTGCGGGCCAGTTTGCGGTGATCGCCACGGTACTGCTGCTGTGGGTGGGCCAGGACCTGACCTACTCGCCGGGCTGGGCGCATCCCATGGCGTACTACTTCTTTATTGCTCTGGGCATCATTGTGGTCTTTGGCATTACGGGCGTGGTTCTGCGCAAGGGCACGCCGCGCATCGATTAACAGTTCCGAGGCCATCGGGGCGATGTTGAGAACGATGTTGAAAATCAGGACCTTCATCCGGAATTGCTGATTTCCTGACGCTGCAAGACCGGCTGGAGCGGTATGGTTTGAAGGTGTCCATGGCAGCCGCCTCCCCAAGCGTTTCGTCTGCGGTGACGCCGGTCCCCCGGCTGACGGACAGCCATGGCCGCGTGATTCATGACCTGCGTGTGTCCATCACGGACCGATGCAACTACCGGTGTGTGTATTGCCGCACGGGCGAAATGGGCGCGCAGTATCCGGAGCTTGGCATTGACGAGTATCTGCGCCTGATTGGCCTGTTTGTGAGCCTGGGCATTGAGAAGGTTCGGCTGACGGGCGGCGAACCGCTGCTGCGCCGCGGGCTGGTGGACCTGATCCGGAACCTGGCGAAGATGCGCACCCTGGCTGGCGAGCCTCTGGACCTGGCGCTGACCACCAACGGCCACCTGCTTGACACGCTTGCCGCTCCGCTGAAGGCCGCGGGGCTGAACCGGGTAACGGTAAGCATGGATGCGGTGGACGCTCCCACATTTGAGCGCATTACGCGCGTTCCCGGCAGCTTTGCGCAGGTTCTGGCAGGCGTCCGCGCGGCCCGCGATGCGGGCCTGACGCCGCTGAAGATCAACTGTGTGCTGCTGCGCGGCTTTAACGACGGGGAGATTGAGGGCTTTGCACGCTTTGCCCGCGAAGAAAACGTGGTGGTGCGGTTCATTGAGTTCATGCCGCTGGAAGAAGGCCGCCTGTGGTCGCCGGAGATCGTGGTTCCGCTGGCCGAGATTGTGGAGCGCATTGGCCGCGCAATGCCGCTGACGCCGCTGCCGCCGCGTGAGGCCAGCGAGACGGCGCGACGCTATACGTTTGAGGACGGGGTGGGCGAGATCGGCATCATCGCGCCGGTAAGCCAGGCTTTCTGCGGAGCGTGCAGCCGGGTGCGGCTGACCTCAGACGGCAAGATTCGCACCTGTCTCTTCTCCCAGGTGGAGCATGACCTTTATGGCCGCATGCGGGCCGGCGAAAGCGACGCGGAGCTGCGCGTTTACATCGCGCAGACGGTGCAGGGCAAGGAAGCGCGCCACCACATCGGCGAGCCCGGCTTCCTGAAGCCCTCGCGCTCGATGGTTCACATTGGCGGATAGAATGGAGAGAAAGGGCTTGCAGATTTTGATCCGATGAGCGCCGGAGGCAGCCGGCAAGCGGGCTCTGTGCAATCATCTGCTGGATTCACACGGACCCGGCCGCTTTGCCGCAGAAGTCTGCGGAGCTCGGTTTCTCGCAGCCAGGCGCCTCGTATCGCGCGGCCAGGCTGCGCATGAATGAATGCTGATCAGACGCAAGCCAGGGAATATCGCATGCCGCCCGCGCCAGAAGACCGCATCCCGCTCGACGACCTGCTGGTCTTTCACCAACTGGCGCGGTCGTTGACCTCAAGCTTTGACCTGGACAGGATTCTGCGCACCATCATCGAGCACATGGAGCGGTTCATCGAGGCGGAGATGTGGACGCTTCTGATGCTGGACGAAGCCCGACAGGAACTCTATTATGCGATTGCCGCGGGCGGGGAGGAAGTGGCACTCCGGGACCTGCGCGTGAAAGTGGGCGAGGGCGTAGCCGGCTGGGTGATACAGCACGGCGAGACACTGATTGTGCCGGAAGCGGAGGACGATCCGCGGCTGCGCGATGAGCCCTCAGGCAAAGCGCGCAAAGTGCGCTCGGTGATTGCGATGCCGCTGCGGGGCCGCACGGGCATTCAGGGCGTGATTGAGATTTTGAATCCGCCCGCAAGCCAGCTCACCGACTACACCATTGCATTTCTGCACATTCTGGCCGACCACGCGGCCATCGCAATCGAGAACGCGCGCGACGTGGCGCGCATTCAGCAGCTCACCATCACCGACGACACCACCGGCCTCTACAACGTGCGCCATCTCTACGACGTGCTGGCCCGGGAACTGGACCGGTACCACAAACTCGGGCAGCCCGTGAGCCTGGCGTTTCTTGACCTTGACCGCTTCAAGCTGGTGAATGACGTACACGGGCACCTGGTGGGCAGCGAACTGCTGGCCCGCACGGGACAGCGGCTGCAGGAGCTGAGCCGCAAGCAGGATTGGTGCTTCCGCTACGGGGGCGACGAATTTGTGATTCTGATGCCGGAGACTGGGGCAAGCGAGGCGCATGCGTTGGCAGTTGGCCTGCACCGCTCGCTGACAGACACGCGCTTCCGCATGAAGAGCGGGCTGGAACTGACGGTAAGCGCGAGCGTCGGCCTGGCCACCGCGCCGCTTGACGGCGCAACAATTCACGCCATCATCGGCGCCGCGGACGACCGCATGTACACGGTGAAGACCAATGGCCGCGGCGAGGTGCGCGGCGCATAGGCGCACCGTCATTCGCGTAATGGGCGTTCGCCCAATCCCTCACGTATCATCACTGCCATGAAGCCACCCGCTTTCACGCGCCGGGAGTTCCTGCAGTCGACCGCCATTGCCGGCACCGCGGCCGCAGTGGGCCACGCCACCCCGAGCGGCCTCTGGAACAAATCTGCTTCACCTGCCGGCTCCGCGCCTGTTCCTGCGTGGGCGTCCAGGCCGATGCGCTGGGAGCAACTCACGCTGGTCGAAGACGACCCTGCCCACTTTGACCCCACATTCTGGCTCGATTACTACAAGCGATCGCGTGCAGACGGCGTATGCCTCAGCGGCGGAGGATGCGTCGCGTACTATCCGACGAAGATCCCGTTTCACCATCGCAGCGCCTGGCTCGGAGACCGCGATGTGCTGGGCGAACTCATCTCCGGCTGCCGCCAACTGGGCATGTCGGTGCTTGTCCGCACTGACCCGCACGCCACCTACGACGACACGCAGCAAGCGCATCCGGACTGGATCGCGGTCGATGCCAATGGCAATCCGCGGCGCCATTGGTCATCGCCGGAGATGTGGGTGACCTGCGCTTACGGCCCCTACAATTTCGAGTTCATGACGGCGGTGCATCAAGAGATCATGTCGCGCTATCACGCTGACGGGATTTTTCTCAACCGCTGGGACGGGTCGGGAGAATGCTACTGCCGGCATTGCAGCGAGAACTTCAAGAGCGCCACTGGCTTCGACCTTCCCCGCTCGGCAGACCCGCAGGACCCGGCCCGCCGCGCCTATCTGGTCTGGCGCCAGCAGCGTCTTATCAGCCTGCTCGATCAATGGAACGCTGTAATCCGCAGGATCAATTCGGAATCCTCGATGATTCCCAACAACGGCAGCGGCGCACTGATTTCATTGAATGCAGTTGAGACCAGCAGCAGGGCGCCAGTTCTTGTCGCCGACCGCCAGGCGCGCCACGGCCTGGCCGCGCCCTGGCTGATCGGCAAGACTGCCAAAGAGTACCGCGCAACCATGGGCGACAAGCCGGTGATCGGCCTATTCGGCGTCGGCCTTGAAGAGAAATACCG
>JAJYBT010000527.1 GCA_021778875.1 Acidobacteriota bacterium
GCCATGCGCACCGAAGCCGTAGCCGTGCTCAGCGCCCTGCTCAAGGCGCACCCTGAGCTTCGCCAGGGCTTTCACGGCCTCTGGGCCTATGCCTCGCGCGATGGCAAGGTGACCACAATCATCGAACTGCCCATGGCTCAGATACCGTAAACAAGAAAGGCTCACTGCATTGGCTGTCTTGATTGACCTGCGCTCCGACACCGTCACCCGACCCACCCCTGCAATGCGCTCGGCCATGGCCGCCGCCGAAGTCGGCGACGATGTCTACGGCGAAGACCCCACCGTCAACCTGCTCGAACGCCGCGCCGCCGAGATCTTCGGCCGCGAAGCTGCCCTCTTTGTGCCCACCGGCACCATGGGCAACCAGATCGCCATTCGTCTGCATACCCAGCCGGGCCAGGAAATCATCTGCGAGGCGCGCTCGCACATCCTGGACTGGGAAATGGCCACGGCGGCTGTCTTCTCCGGCTGCCTGATTCGCGCCGTCTCCACCCCGGGCGGCACGCTCACATGGAAAGACATCGAGCCTGTCGTCTACGAGCGCAGCACCTTTCGCGCCGCCACCGGCCTCATCGAAATTGAAAACACCGCCAACATGGCCGGCGGACGATGCACCTCGCTCGCCGCAATGGAAGAAATATGGAATCACGCGAAAGAGCGCCGTCTCCCCGTCCACCTGGATGGCGCACGCATCTTTAATGCCTCAACCGCCCTCGGCGTGGACGTGAAGACGCTCACCCGCGGCTTCGACACCGTAATGTTCTGCCTGTCAAAGGCTCTCTGCGCGCCCGTCGGCTCCATGCTCACCGGCTCGGCTGAGCTCATGGGCCGCGCCCGCATCTATCGCAAGGCCCTGGGCGGCGGCATGCGCCAGGCCGGCGTACTGGCCGCCGCCGGGCTCATCGCCCTCGAGCAGATGCCCGCCCGCCTCCACGAGGACCACGCCAACGCGCGCCTGCTCACCGAGGCGCTCTCCCGCATCGACAGCGTGACCATCGACCCGGGCTCGGTCGAGACCAACATCGTCATCTTCCGCCTCGCCGGCCGTCTCACCGCGGCGGAACTCGTCGTCCGCCTCAAGGCCCGCGGAGTTCTGGCCAGCGCCGTCGCGCCCCAGGCCATTCGCCTGGTGACGCATCACGACGTGGACCGCGCCGCATGCATGCAGGCCGCCGCCGCGCTCGCCGATTCAATCCAGCCGTAGACCGCCGCAACCTCACGAACACCGCCGCCGCTTCGTCCCGCTCTCAGCCCGGCTTGCCGCGCGCCCGGCCAGCGAATACACTCATCCGCAACCCGCCATGTTGTACGATTCCTGAGGGTGGGCCAGCGTCTTCGCGGGCCTCATGCAGCAGGCTTTGCGTTAGCATCCGTTTGAGCCGGAGGAAGTGAATTGCGAGTTGGTTTGTTCACCCGTGAATATCCCCCGCAGGTCTATGGCGGCGCTGGCGTTCATGTCGATTACCTCAGCCGCGAGCTGGCCAGGGAAATTGAAGTCGAAGTCCACTGCTGGGGTCCGCAGCACGCCGACAGCGCCAATCTGCACGTGCGCGGCGCCGAACCATGGCCGGAGATCACCCACGGCACTGAAGGCAAGTTCAAGGGAGCGCTCGAGGCTTTCAGCCTGAACCTTACGCAGGTCAAGGCCCTCACCGGCGTGGACGTCGTGCACACCCACACGTGGTACGTCTCCATGGCCGGCTTCCTCGCAAAAAAGCTCTACGGCGTGCCCTTCGTCCTCACCACCCACTCGCTTGAGCCGCTGCGCGCCTGGAAGTCCGAGCAGCTCGGCAGCGGCTACGCCATGAGCTCGTGGATGGAACACACCGCCATCCACGATGCCGACGCCATCATCGCCGTCTCGCAGGGCACCAGGGCCGACATCCTCCGCGCCTATCCCGATGTAGATCCCGCCCGCATTCACGTCATCTACAACGGCATCGACCTCGCCGAATATCAGAAGACCCCGGAAACAAAGGCGCTCACCGACTATGGCGTCGATCCCTCCGTGCCTTACATCCTGTTTGTCGGCCGCATCACCCGCCAGAAGGGCGTAACGCATCTCGTGGACGCCATCCGCTATCTGCCGCCGGAAACCCAGGTTGTGCTCTGCGCCGGCGCACCGGACACGCCCGAGATTGCCGCCGAGCTCCGCAGCAAAGTCGAAGAAGCCCGCAAGGCCCATCCCCGCATCATCTGGATTGAGAAGATGCTCTCAAAGCAGGAGGCCATTCAGCTTTACAGCAATGCCCGCGTCTTCTGCTGTCCCTCGGTCTACGAGCCCTTCGGCATCATCAATCTTGAGGCCATGGCCTGCCGCGCGCCCGTCGTCGCCAGCGCCACCGGAGGCATCAAAGAGGTTGTGGTCGAGGGCGAAACCGGCCACCTGGTCCCGTTCGATCAGGACCCCGTCACCAGCTTCCCGCGCAATCCCGCGCAGTTCGCGCGCGACCTCGCCGAGCGCCTCAACCAGATGCTCAACGACCCGGAGAAATGCAGGAGCTTCGGAGACGCAGGACGCCGCCGCGTCGAAGAAACCTTCAGTTGGACAGCCATCGCCCACCAGACCATTCGCCTGTATGAGCAATTGATCGAGCAGCGCGGGCTGAAGGCAAAGCCCTGACATCGGCAAACACAAGGAAAGCGAAGTCATCATGGCAAAGATTCAAGCGGATGGACGCAAGCGCGTAATCATTGAGGCAGTTTCACCGGCAGTCGATGGCGGCCGTTTCCCCGCAAAGCGCACCGTCGGCGATCAGGTACAGGTAGAGGCAGACATCTTCACCGACGGCCACGATTCCATCGCCGCCTCGCTTCTGGCCCATCGCGAGGGCTCCAGCGAGTGGCTCGAAATTCCCATGCGTCCTCTCGTGAACGACCGCTGGACCGCCGCCTTTCGCGTCAGCGATCTTGGCCTCTACGGATTCAAGGTGCAGGCCTGGGTTGACCACTTTGAAACCTGGCGTCTCGCCCTGCTCAAGCGCATCAAGGCTGAAAGCGACGCCGCGGTCGATTACCTCATTGGCGCCGATCTCATTAGCGAAGCCGCCGCTCGCGCCACCGGCGCAGATGCCCTCTGGCTCCGCGAGCGCGCAGCCGAGCTGCGCTCCGGCAAGCCCCCCAAAGCCCTGCGCATCCACGCCACTGACCCCGCGCTCCACGAGCTGGTGCAGCGCTACCCTGACAAGCAACATGCCACCGAGTCCGACCGCGAACTCAAAATCGCAGTCGAGCCCGTGCGCGCGCGCTTCAGCTCATGGTACGAATTCTTTCCCCGCTCCACAGCCCCCGAGCCCGGCCTCCACGGCACATTCGCCGATTGCGAACAGCGCCTCCAGTACATCGCAGAGATGGGCTTCAACGTCGTCTACTTGCCGCCCATTCATCCCATCGGACGCACCTTCCGCAAGGGCCGCAACAACAACCCAGAGTCACAGCCCGGAGATCACGGCAGCCCCTGGGCCATCGGCGCCGCTGAAGGCGGCCACAAATCCATCCTGCCCGAACTGGGCACAGTCGAGGACTTCCGCCGCTTCGTCGCCAAGGCAGGCGAACTCGGCCTCTCCGTCGCACTGGACATCGCCTTCCAGGCCGCGCCCGATCATCCCTACGTGCGCGAGCATGAAAACTGGTTCCGCAAGCGCCCCGACGGCACC
>JAJYBT010000528.1 GCA_021778875.1 Acidobacteriota bacterium
CCACCAATCACCCGCTTCAGCCAGTTGCCTGAGGGTGCTCTACGCCACCGCGGCAGCGCGGTGTTCCAGAGCGAAGATCAGGTCCTTGGCATGCAGCTTCAGCTTCTTCAGGCGCACCTCTTCGAGTTGCTCATCCTCGGAGAGATAGGGCTTCTGAAGCAGTTCTTCCAAACGCTGAGCGTATCGACTGTGTTCGGAATGCAGGCGATCAATCTCTTCGCTCAGCGTGGAATCTTTTATCTCATCCATCAAGCACCTCCGTGGGTGTCAGAACACTTACATATATCTCCACCGCCTGCCAGACGGCAAGCGGGAAGACGCCTAAAAATAGTTTGGAGCTGTGGATTTTGGCGATTTGGCCTGACAAGCGTGACGTCCATCACCATAAGGGGCCCTCGGCCGGCTTGCGCCAGGTCACATCAGTGCGAGACACATCAGAACCGCATCCTCAACCGGATCAGCGTAGTAGCGCGGTCGGCGACCGGCCACCTCAAATCCGAGAGCGCGATAGAGCGCCTGTGCCTGTGTATTAGACGCGCGCACCTCCAGCAGTGTCACGCTTACCCGCTCCTGGCGGAGCGCCCCGGCCAGCGCCTGAAACAGTTGGCGCGCCAGTCCTCGTCGCTGAAATCCGGCTGCCACGGCAATCGTTTCCAACTCGGCCTCGGGCGGCGTAAGCCAGGCCACCGCGAAACCGGCAACGACACCGCTCGCCGCATCCTCGACCACCAGTGCGATGCGCCTCGGCGCCAATTCCGCGCCGAGCGCGGCCATGTAGACCTCGCGCGGCCAGTGCGGAGCCTGGCTCAAACTCGCAGCAATCTCGATGACCCGGTCGAGGTCCGCCGGCGTCATGCGACGAATACGGGCTACCGGCGCGTTGCGGCTCATGCGCGCCGCGGTCCCTGACCGGCATGTTCGCCGAAGATCTCCGCATCGGAACGGCGCAGGTAGTGCCCATCCAGCAGCGCCGGGTCTGCAAACTGCCCTTCCAGTATCAGCGGCGTCGCAAGCGCCAGCGCATCCGCCGCTGTGGGCGCCGGTACCCGGACCAGTCCGGCGCCCGGCCAGGCTGCGGCGAGAAGCGCAGCCGCGCCCTCATCGCACACCGCAACCGGCGTGTGCGGAAGGTGGATTCCTGCAAGCTCCGCGGCGCCTGCCAGCAACTCCTGCGGCTCTGCGCCAAGTCTTCCCAGATGCAGAAACACCTCGTGGCGATGCGCATCGAGCGCCGCTGACGGGGTCTGAGCCTTCCAGGCCAGCAGTTCCAGCCGCGAGACGGCCACAACCGGAATCCCTGCGGCCTCGGCCAGCCCCTTTGCCACGCTCAGTCCCACGCGGACGCCCGTAAAGCTGCCCGGCCCATGCACGGCCACAATAGCCCCCAGTTGCTTTACCTCCGCGCCATTGCGGGCCAGCAACTCGCCCACGGCCGCCACAAGCGTGGAGGAATAGGTGCGCCCGGCAAGCTCGACCTGGCCGAGTATCTCCACGCGCTGCCCGGTCAGCCGCCCAAGAGCGACGGAGCCGGACGGCCCGCAAGTATCGATGCCGAGCAGCAGAAGGGCTTCACGCATGACTTGCCATTACACTGCGGCCAGGGCCTGATCCAGGTCGGCGATCAGGTCTTCCTTGTCCTCGATGCCGATGGAGAGCCGGATCGTTCCCTGCGTGATGCCGGCGGCTTCCCGCTCCGCATCGCTCAGGGCCGCATGGGTGGTGGTGGCCGAGTGCGACGCCAGCGACTCGACCCCACCCAGCGACTCGGCGTTCAGGAAAATCTTCATCGCTGCCATAAAGCGCCCCGCCCCGTCGCGCGTACCGATATCAAAGCTCAGCATGGAGCCGAAGCCCTTCTGCTGCTTCACGGCCAACTCATATTGCGGGTGGCTCTTCAGCCCCGGATAGGCCAGCCGGCTCACCTTGGGGTGCGTGGAGAGATACTCCGCAACCGCCCGGCCGTTTTCCTCGTGCTGCTTGATCCGGAGAGGCATGGTCTTGATGCCGCGCAGCACCAGGTAGCACTCGAAGGGCGAAAGAATCGCGCCTACCGCCTTCTGCACCAGCAGAAAGCGCTCCTTGTGCTCCGGCTTCGACCCGATCAGCGCTCCGCCGATGCCGTCCGAGTGGCCATTCAGATATTTCGTGGTGGAGTGCATCACGATGTCCGCGCCAAGCGCCAGCGGGCTCTGCAACACCGGCGACATGAAGGTGTTGTCCACGCTTACTTCCACGCTCTTTGCGTGGGCAATCTCGCTGATGGCGGCGATGTCGCTGAGCACCATGAGCGGATTGCTCGGCGTCTCGATGTGGATCAACTTCGTGCTGGGCCGGATGGCCGCAGCCACCGCGTCCAGGTTGCTCGTGTCCACATACTCGATGTCGATCCCGTAGTGGCTCACGATCTGGTTGAACAGCCGCACGGTGCCTGCATAGACATTGTGCGAGCACAGCAGGTGGTCGCCGGCGCGCAGCATCGTCACCAGTGCGGAAATCGCCGCCATGCCGCTGGCGAAGGCATGGCCGCTCGTGCCGCCTTCCAGTGCGGTAAGCGCCGCCTCCAGCCGGTCTCGCGTGGGATTGCCGGCGCGCGAGTAGTCCCAGCCTTTGTCCGTTCCAATGCCGGTCAGTTCAAAGGTCGAGGAAAGATAAACAGGCACATTCACCGCGCCCGTCAGTGGGTCCGGGTGTTGCCCGGCATGCACAGCGAGGGTCGAGTATCTGTATTGGGACATGGAAAGTTGATGCTCCTGGGTTCGGGGTTACATCTACCAGCTTACCGCGCGTGCGCCCGGCGTTACTTCGCGGCGGCTGCGCCATTCTTTCTGGGCGCGCGGACTACCGGGAAATACCCAGTGCGGGTACGCACATTGAGCTTGCCCATTCCCGGCGCCTCGGCGGTCAGCAGCACGCGGCGGAAGCCCGGCTCCGTGCTTGGCTTGGTGGAGTGGTAGCCAATGGTATATTGGCTGCGAATGTCCCTCGCCACCTCGGCGGCAATCTGATCCACCTGCTCCATGGACCGGGGAAAATAAGCAATACCGCCGGTCTCTGTGGAAAGCATCTCCAGCGCGCGACGTGCGTGCCGCACCTCGGCGCGGCTCATGTCGTCGCCAAACAGCAGCCCGATGGAGTAGATGACCGGCCCGGAGAGTTGCTGAACACGGCGGATGGTCTGCTCCAGCGTGAGCGTGGAGGCGTTGTCCACGCCGTCTGTGATCAGGATGAGCACCTGCTTGGGCCGCTTGGCGTCTGCCACCAGCTTGTCCGCCGAGGCCACCACGGCATCGTAGAGCGCGGTGCCTCCGCGGGACTCGATGTGCGACAGGCCGTCGCGCAGCTTGTTCACGTCCGAGGTGAAGTCCTGGTCGATGTAGGCCTCGTCGGAGAAGTTCACCACAAAGGCTTCGTCCTGCGGGTTGGAGGCGGCAATCAGGTCCAGCGTGCTCTTGTTCACCGCCGGACGCTTCTTGGACATCGAGCCCGAATTATCCACGACCAGCGCAATGGAAACCGGCAGATCAGTGTGCTGGAAGCTGATGATGTTCTGCTTGACGCCGTCCTCAAAAACCTGAAAGTTATCCTTCTTCAGATCCTGGACAATGCGATTGCCTTCAAGCACCGTGGCGTTCAGCACCACTTCTTCCACGTCGGTG
>JAJYBT010000529.1 GCA_021778875.1 Acidobacteriota bacterium
TGTGTCGGTTCTGTTGTCATGCGTGCACTTCCTGGCACATTGCTCTATCGTGCTTGTATTTCCTGATTCAGCTTTTTCCTGCCGGGAGCTGAAGTTCCCGTGCCCGCCACTGCATCCTGCAACTGCGCACAACAAGACGGCTGGCAATCTCTTTCCTGTGGGATTTCTGGTCGGACTGCCGGGGAGGTCGGCCTCTGCACGCAATCTACCACGATTCCCTGGAACCTACATTCTTTTCACGGCCGGGGTGTCCCTCTTGCCAACTGCACCGCGCATCGCCTGCGCTGGTCTCCACCACAATCCGGTGGCTCCGGGGTACTGCAACCATGAAAAATGATTCAGTCGCACGACACGTTCCAGTTTCCCAGGCTACCGTTTCTGCATGGAAGAAGGGGTGCGGTGCAACGCGCTCTTTCCTTGGGTAAAGCCCAGCTCTTGAGAGAGCCTTCGCTGCTCGCGTTCTTGACGAGGTAGAAACAAGCTGACGAAGTTTCCATCATCCGGGGCGAGCTATCACAACCCTGGTTCAGGTGGTGAGCATCAGCCTCAGGCTTGGCATCTTTGATAGTACCGCGTGGCGCACTCCGTTGCAAGCCGGTGGAAGCACTTCGTGCCCGGCATGTGTGCAAAATGGCCCGAAAGCATAAAACGCCACGCCCTTTCGGGGTGGCGTTTTTCGGTTTCCCGTGCTGGTCACTGGCCTCCCAGCATATTCTGGCCGATGGTTATTTCCACCGCGCCTTTCGCAGGCTATCCCGGCCGGTTTCCCTTATTTCAGGGCCGCATTGTTTGCGGTGGCTCTTGCCGGGGTGCCGCTTGTGCTTGGTCCGTCGGGTTATCCCGTCGGCCGGTACATCACTGGCGCCCTACTAATAGCAATCCCCGTGCCATTCTTTCGCTTATTTATTTTCAATCACTTGCAGCGATGAAACTGCTCCGCAGGTTTGGATTCCCGTAGTTTTCAGGCGGGTTTCTTCTAAAAACCATAGAGCCGCACTTATCGCTGGCACTGGGGACAGTAATGCGTGCTGCGGCCGCCCACCACGATGCGCCGGATCGGCGTCTGGCAAACCCGGCATGGCTCGCCGCCCCGCTGATAGACCCTGTGCTCCAGTTGGAAGAACCCGCGCACGCCGTCGGCATCCACGTAATCGGATACCGAGGAGCCGCCTAGCTGGATGGCCTGCTTCAGCACCTCGCCCAGTGCGATCCGCAGCCGCTCCAACTCTGCCCGGCTCAGGCGGCCCGCCATCCTGCGTGGCCGCAGCCCCGCCCGGAACAGGCTCTCGTCGGCATAGATGTTGCCCACCCCGGCCAGCAGGGACTGGTTGAGCAGCGCTGCCTTGATGGCCAGCCGGCGTTTGCGGAAGAGCGCCGCAAAGCTGTCGGCATCAATCGTGAGCGGCTCTGCCCCCGGACCGGCAAACGCCGGGGTCCGGCCCAGGTTGCGAAACTCCAGCCGCCCAAACCGGCGAGGATCCACGAAGCGTATCTCCCGGCCGCTTGCGAGCGTCAGTCGTGCGTGGGTGTGCGGCGCCACCGGCCCTTCCGGGGTGGTGACCAGCAACCGTCCGGTCATGCCAAGATGCACAATCCATTGCGCTTCTGCCGTGGGATGGCTGTCACTGGCGGAGCGGGCATCCGCCGAGCCCAGTTCGCACACGATGTGTTTGCCGGTGCGGTGGACCCGGAGAATCGTCCGCCCCTCCAGGCCTTTCGCCTGTGCGGCAGTGGGGGTCTTGAATGGCTCACGGTGCGAGCCCAGCCACACTTCCACAATTCTGTCGCCGCGCACACGGGCATCCACGCCCCGGGCAATTGTTTCCACCTCTGGCAGTTCCGGCATTGGCTTATTGTAGGGCCTGGGTGCAGAGGGTCCGGCGTGGCATGGCGCAACAGTCAGCGCTGCTTGCCGCGGGGGCGAATGCGGCTGGCCTCAAAGCTGACGATCTGCCACTTTCCCTGATCGTCGCGCACATACACGCGGGTATAGCGATAGCTGCCCTGCAAAGGCCCCTCCGGCATGGTGCCGATCACGTATGCGCGCGAGGTGACCACGGCCGTGCCGCCGTAAAAGCGCACCTTGCGGTCGCTGGTGGCAATGGTACTGAAGCGCATGGTTCCATTGCGCATGTTGGCCAGGGTTTGATCCTTGCTGACCAGCATGCCGCTGGGCGTGATGGCCATGTAGTCATCGGCCAGCAGGGCATCCATCTGCTGCACGTTGCGGTGCAGAATGGCATTGGCCCACGTTTCTTCCAGCTGGTCAATCTCGTGCCGGCTCTCGTGGCGCTCGCCGCGGGGCATGCCCGACAGCAGCACAGGGAAGGCCAACAGCAAAAGCAAAAGGCCAGCTGCCATACGGCGGTTCCAGCCGGTTGGCGAGTTGGCCCTGAACTTCCACATAGGCAGAATGGATGCTATCGCCGAAACGCCGCAGCGGTCAACGCAGGCACGTTAAAAACGAGCAAGCATGTCGGATTTCAGCCTACGGCAACCAGATCTTCGCGGCTCCGCTCCAGCATCTTCTGGTAGAGGCCGCCGACAGCCCACTTCTTGAAGTGGGCAGCCTGCCGGTGTGCCTGCTCGGCTTCAGCATCCTTGTACTGCTCCCAGATCACCACCGTGTCCGGGTCGCTTTCCACCTGAAGCGGAATGTAGGTTATGCAGCCCGGCTCCTTGCGCGTGGCCTCGGCAAGATTGCGCAGAATTTCGGCTATCTCGGCCCGGTCTTCCGGCGCAAATTTGAACCGGATATTGAAGCTGATCATGCGAGCAGTTCCCTCCCTTGTCGTGCACCTATGCGTACGCATCCCCCTGGTGCACGGCAATCCAACCTGATCTACCGTTGCCCTGCCCCGGCCGAGGATACCCTCTCACAAAGACAGCATTCCTGTTCTTGCGCAAAGGATCCCGGCGGTGCCGGGCGGGTCGCTTTAGTTTACCTGTGAATTTCGTCCAGTGCTGCGGCAAACTCCGGCAGCACCATCGTCTGGTCGCGGTCCGGGCCCGTGGATACCATACCGATCCGGGCGCCGCTCTCCCGCTCCTGGAAGCGCAGATACTCCTGCGCCGCCTTGGGTAGCCGGTCGAACTCGGTGATGCCCTCGGTGGACTGGCGCCAGCCCTTCAGCCGCGTGTAGACGGGCTTAATCTCTTCCAGGCCTTGCACATCGGCGGGAATCTCGTCAGTGACCTTGCCGTTAATCTCATAGGCCACGCAGACCGGGATTTCGTCCAGTTCGTCCATTACGTCCATCTTGGTTACCACCAGCCACTCCGCTCCGTTCACCTGGTTGGAGTAGCGCAGCAGCGGCATGTCCAGCCAGCCGCAGCGCCGCGGCCGGCCCGTTACGGCGCCGAACTCGTGCCCGCGTGCCTGCAGATGCGCGCCCACCTCATCATGGATCTCCGTCGGGAAGGGGCCTTCGCCCACGCGCGTGACGTACGCCTTGGTCACGCTGACTACCGTGCCGATGGCCGTTGGACCCACGCCGGTTCCGGTCGCGGCTCCGCCTGCCGTTGCGCTGGAAGATGTGACAAACGGATACGTTCCATGGTCGATGTCGAGCATGGTGCCCTGCGCGCCTTCAAACATCACGCTGCCGCCTTCGCGCAGGATTCCGTTCAGGAGCCGGCCAGTG
>JAJYBT010000530.1 GCA_021778875.1 Acidobacteriota bacterium
TGGGATCGCTGATTATCAGTACACTCGACAACCTGCTCTATCCTATGCTCGTCGGCGTCCAGCTCCGTCAGCACACCGTCAGCATCTTCTTGTCGTTGCTTGGAGGCGTCTGGCTCTTTGGAGCCTCAGGCCTTGTACTCGGCCCTGTCCTCTTCTGCGTGGCAGAATCGCTGCTCGAAATCTGGAAGCAGCGCTTGAACGGTCCGGAACCTGCCCAAATCGCTTAGGCCCTTGAGTTTTCAGCCGCTGCACAGCCACGCTGGCCTCGTCTACCGCGTCCTCCTCCGCCTTCCGGCTTTGCACCACACCCGCTTCGCGACCAGCAAAGAAAGTTACAATGGGGCTTCCGGTCTTACCGGATCGAGGACACCGCGCTGTGACTCTGCTCCATGAAGATCGCCTGTTTCCTGCTGATCCCGGAACACGTGCCATCGCCCGCCGCCTCTACGCAGAAATAAAGAGCCTTCCGCTTGTCAGCCCCCACGGACACACACAAGCCGCGTGGTTCGCGCACAATCAGCCATTCCCTGATCCCGCCAAGCTCTTCGTCCAGCCCGACCATTACGTCTATCGCATGCTCTATAGCCAAGGCGTCTCCATGGACGACCTCGAAATCGGCGTCCCCGAGCTCAAGAATCCGCGCAAGGTCTGGCGCCTCTTCGCCGAGCACTACTATCTCTTCCGCGGAACCCCCACGCGCATCTGGCTCGACTACGCCTTTCAGGAGCTCTTCGGACTCACCGAACGCCTCTCCGCCAATACCGCCGACCATTATTACGACACCATCTCCGAGAAGCTCCGCACGCCTGAATTTCTCCCTCGTGCCCTCTACGACCGCTTCCATCTCGAAGTCCTCGCCACCACTGACTCGCCTCTCGACTCGCTCGACGACCATCAGGCCGTTCGCAACTCCGGTTGGAACGCCCGCATCATTCCCACCTTCCGCCCCGATCCAGTCGTCGATCCCGACTTCGCCGGCTTCCGCGACAACATCGCCAAACTCGGCGGTCTCACTGGCGAAGACATATCCACGTGGCCCGGCTACATTCGCGCCCTTGAAACAACCCGCGCCCGTTTCAAGCAACTTGGCTGCACCGCCACCGACCACGGCCATCCCACCGCCAGCACCGCTGACCTTTCATCTGAGGAAGCCTCCAACCTCTTTGCCGCTGTCCTCAAAGGCACCGCGACTGCCGATCAGCATGAGCTCTTCCGCGCCCAAATGCTCACCGAAATGGCCCGCATGAGCCTCAGTGACGACCTCGTGATCCAAATTCACCCCGGCAGCTTCCGCAATCACAATCAGCAGATCCACGAGCGATACGGCCGTGATACCGGCGCCGACATCCCCATGCCAACGGACTATGTCAACGCCCTCCGCCCGCTACTCAATCGCTACGGCAACGAGTCCCGACTCACCATCATCCTCTTCACGCTCGATGAATCATCCTACAGCCGCGAGCTCGCGCCGCTCGCCGGACATTACCCATGTCTCCGCCTTGGTCCGCCGTGGTGGTTCTACGACAGCCCCGAGGGCATGCTCCGTTTTCGCGAAACGACAACCGAAACCGCCGGCTTCTACAACACCGTTGGCTTCAACGACGACACACGAGCGTTCCTTTCCATTCCCGCGCGGCACGACGTCGCCCGACGCATGGATTGCTCTTGGCTTGCGCGCCTCGTCGCCGAGCACCGCCTGGACGAGGACGAAGCCTTGGAAGTCGCCCGCGACCTTGCCTACAATCTGGTCCGCAAGGCCTACAAGCTATAAGCGCGCATGTGAATGCGCAGCAGTAAACGCATGAATCAACCGATCACAGAAACCGGACAGAACCACAGCGGCCTCAGTAGCCCGAGAACGGGCCGTGTGCGCTGGACCATCTGCGCCATGCTCTTCTTCGCGACGTCCATCAACTACATGGATCGCCAGGTCATCGCGATTCTCAAGCCCACCCTCCACCACGCAATCGGGCTCACCGAGGTCAATTACGGATACATCGTCTTCGCCTTCCAGCTTGCTTATGCCATCGGCGTCCTCGCGGCAGGGAAGCTCATCGACAAGCTCGGCACCCGCATCGGGTATTGCGTCTTCATGGGCATTTGGAGCCTGTCCGCCATGGGGCACGCGCTGGCCAATTCCGCCATCGAGTTCGGCATCGCGCGCTTTTCCCTCGGACTCGGCGAATCCGGCAATTTCCCCGCCGCGATCAAAACCGTTGCCGAGTGGTTCCCCCAGCGCGAGCGCTCCCTTGCCACCGGTATCTTCAACTCCGGCGCCAATGTCGGAGCCATCCTCGCCCCCGCCATCGTGCCGTGGGTCGCGCTCCATTACAGTTGGCGCGCGGCATTCCTCATCACCGGAACCTTCAGCATGCTCTGGATCTTCTGGTGGTATCGCCACTATCGCAAACCGGCCGACCATCCTACCCTTACCGGAGCCGAGCTCCGCTACATCTACGAGGAAGCCGCGCAACAAATGACTCCGGGCCCGCGCTGGCTGCGCCTGCTCACCTATCGGCAGACCTGGGCCTTTGCCATGGGCAAATTCCTCACTGACCCCATCTGGTGGTTCTTTCTTTTCTGGCTGCCCTCGTACTTCAGCTTCCGTTTCCATCTCAGCCTCGCGGAGCTCGGACTTCCGCTCATCATCGTCTATACCGTTTCATCCGTAGGCAGCATCTTTGGTGGATGGCTGCCGGTACCGTTTCTCAAGCTCGGCATAACGCCACAACGTGCGCGCATGGCCGCCATGCTCATCTGTGCCTGCGCTGTCGTTCCCATCTTCGCCGCTGGCCACCTGCATTCCGAGTGGACCGCCATCGCCCTGCTCTCGCTCGCGACCGCCGCGCATCAGGGATGGTCCGCCAATCTCTTCACCACGGTCTCAGACATGTTCCCTAAAAGCACCGTCGGCGCCGTCGTCGGCATCGGCACTTGCACAGGATCCATCGGTGGAATGCTCCTTGCAGCGTCGGCCGGTTGGATCCTCCATCTCACGCACAGCTACGTCAGCCTCTTCATCATCGCCGCCTGCGCCTATCTCGTCGCGCTGGCCTGCATTTTCGTGCTCGCTCCCAATCTCCGCAAAGTCGAGGTCTCTGCATGAAGGTTCTCCCAAAATTCTCCATCGGGGTAGGCGACCGCTTCGCCCATCAGGCCCGTGCCCAGCTGCACGCCTGCATCCTCGCCGCGCAGCAGGGAATCGAAGTTATCCCCGTCTGGAACAAATCGAACCGCGAGCACACCATCATCGGCTCTGAGCCGTCCTCCGTCCGCATCGCCGCCGACGCCGCCGTCCAGGCGCTCCACTGGAACAAGCCCTACTTCTGCGACGCCGACCATATCAACCTCACCACCCTCGATCGCTACCTCGACTCCTGCGACTTCTACACCATCGACGTCGCCGACTACATCGGCAAGGCCGCCGAGCCTTCCGCGATCCAGTCCTTCGTCTCCGCGCACGGTGAACTCATCGGCACAACCCTGCTCCACAACACCAGCGAATCCATCACCATCACCGCCGACTACCTCGCGCGCACCGCGGCAAAATTCCTCTACGCCGTTCAGGAGGCAGGCAAAGTCTATCGCAAGATCGAGTCCGCCAAAGGGAAGGGAAACTTCATCGCGGAACTCTCCATGGACGA
>JAJYBT010000531.1 GCA_021778875.1 Acidobacteriota bacterium
CCCGAATACGAAGATGCCATCCAGCAGATGCGCCACAAGGTGCGCGATGCCCGGCATGTAGCCACCTGCGTGGGCTTTGGCCCGCGCTTCCTGCACTCCACCGGGCAGGACTACAAAGGCGGCCCGGCCACCGGCGTCTTCCTGCAGATCACCTCAGACCACGCCACAGATCTTCCCATTCCCGGCCAGAAGTACAGCTTCGGCGTGGTGGTCGATGCTCAGGCCGCCGGCGACCTTGCCGTGCTCGAGTCCCGCGGACGGCGCGCGCTGCGCGTTCATCTGGGAGCCGACATCGCGGCTGGGCTCAAGTTGCTGGCCTCTGCCCTGGATGCCGCACTGGCCTAGCAGCCTCGCAGAACAAAAGCCCGGTCCCTGCCGTGGAAGCTATCGCAGGGGCCGGGCTTTTTCCGTGGCTGGCAGTCGATCAAAACCGGTGCAGACTTCGCGGCCGCGTCAGGCTCGCGGGATCAAACCCGCCGGATGCCGGATGCGGCAGGCAGTGCCGGCGCGGCTCAAACGGAGCTGCATACGAGCGCGTCACGTGCAGCCGGTCCATCACGATATAGCGCGTGCGCAGGCCGCCCATGGTCTGCGGAAGGCTCGCGGGCACGCGCTTGCGGTCCACATAGAGCACCAGCGCGGCCTCGCGCGGATCGTCCAGGCTCTGGCCCACGCCCACGCCAAAGATCGCCGGAGTTTGCTGCATCAGGCCGCGCGCAAGCTGGCGTTTGATGCCGATCGCCTGGCTGAGCGCGGAGGCGGACAGTCCCGGCGCGCCTGCCACCGGGTTGGCCATGGGCGCTGACCCCAGCGCGACGGCGCGCGCAGTGGTCGGAATCACCAGCGTGCGCACTCCGCTGACAATGTCCTGCACCTTCGCGTCCGCATTTTCATCCACGTACACCACGATTGCCGCCTCGCCGGGGTGGTCGCTGCTCTTGCCCATCGCCACGCCCAGTATCCCGGCCGAGGGATTCACCAACCCGCGCGCCACGGCCAGCGCCTGCTGCATGCGCTCAATCTCGCCGTTGCTCAGGGCCAGCGCCTGCGCAGTGCTCACCGTGCTGTCGCCGTAGCTCAGGCAACTCACCGCATGATCAGCCGCGCCAACAAAGGTATAGCTCGTGCCTCCGCCGGACTGGTTGCTCAGCTCGCTCAGCATGTCTCCGGCTGGATTGGCAACGCCCTGGCCCACACCGGCCGTGTCGCTACCCCCGGCAAAGAACAGCCCCACCGGCTCGGCATTCGTCACATCCACCACCAGCGCGCCGGAGTCGCCTGCATCGCTGAAGCGGTTGCCGCTGATCCCAAGCTGCCCGGTAAAGGTCTTTGTCAGGTAAGGCCGGGTCTCCGCGCAGTCGCGATAGTAGTCCACGGCCACGTCCACATCCATGGCGGAGATGCCGCCGCAGGTCAGTCCCGTCGTCCGTCCGCTCTTGGCCACGCGCATCTGCAGCGCCGCGGCCTCTCCTTTGCCGCCGCTCGAAGAGATGCCCGGCGGAGCCGCCGCCAGCGTGCCGTCGGCCTGCCGCGCGCCCAGCTCCAGGATGCTGCCGGAGGGGTCCACCGTGTGAGAGGCCACCTGTGCAATGGCCGCATCCGCGTTCGTCTGGCCAGAGCTCAGCGGCAGCCACCCCGTCAGCGAGCCGACCGGCAGCGTGCCGGCGCCTTCTCCGTTGGGCGTGCAGTTGTTGTCAATCAACCCCGGCTGCACCACCGCATCGCCCACGCTGGCGTGGTCACTGCGCGCCAGCACGTGGTTGTTGCTCAGCAGGAACTGCCTCCCGTTGCCATCCTGAAGCAGCGCGCCCAGGGTGCCGCTGCAGCAGTCCACAATCATGTTGCCGCTGGCATCAAAGTCGTTGTTGTTGCCCCCGGAGGTTCCCAGCGGAACCACCCCGGCCGCTGCCGACTGGTGGCTGGCGGGATTGCTCGTCACCCCCGCCGTATTCAGCAGGATCTGCGCTTCCGTTCTGGCCGCCGACTCGCCCGCCGTCGCCACCACGTAGGTCACGCCCGTGGCAGAGATCGTCGCAGGCGCCGTGTAGGTCACCGCGCAGGTGGTAAAGGCCTTGCCAGAACGCTGGCAGTGGGTGGCGCTCAGCGATCCCTGCCCGCCGCCGGGGCCATTCGGCGCGTCGGCCAGCGCAAAGTGGATGGAGGCGCTGCCACCGGCTTCGGCCAGAAATCCGGTAATCGTGGCGGTTCCATTCGCGCCCAGTGCCAGATTCTCCGGGGTCAGCGGCTGCAGAAAGCCGGGCGTCAGCGTGACGACGCCCGTGGCCCGCACCGTCGGGTCGGACTCCAGCGTCGCGGTCACCAGCACCTGCGCCCGGTCAGCCGTCAGGTAGCTGGGCGGCGTGTACTGTCCGCTGGCGGTGATGGTGCCCGGTCCGGCGACGGGGTCTCCGCCTGCCACCGACCACTGCACGCGGGCAGCACCGCCCGCCACCAGCGTGGCAGAAAACTGGTGCATGGCCGTGCCGCTGGCGGCAATTGCATTGCAGCCGGTGCAGTTCGTGTCAATCTGGGCTGTAGCCGGCGAAATCGAGAAGCTGGCGTTTGCCGGGCTGGCTGTCACCGGATTACCGCCGCAGCCGGCCAGCAACAGCTCGCCCGCCGCCAGCAGAGCGCAGGCGGCTCGCAACAGGGTTTTGCGCACGGTTTCGCGTCGCCTCCCCGTGCTGGTAAGCGCTTCAGCCTTCGTGCTTTGTGTGGTAACCAGCAAAACGTTCCGGCTCGGTATCCTTTTCCGGGCAGTTCAATCCCGTTCGGTCTGTCCCAATCTTCAGGGTATCGCAGCTGTCTTGAACGAGCCGTCGGGCATAATGACACGCATTGCCTCTCAATGCAAACGCATTTACGACAACACGCGCTTCAGGAAGCCCCGCAACCCGAACCGCGCCAGCACCGCCGTTGAGAAGACCAGCGCGGGCAAAAACGCCCACCACGGCATGTGCTGGATTCCGGGAGTGATCGCGGCCCGCAACCCCTCGCTGATGTAAACAATGGGGTTAAACAGCACGGCAATCTGCAGCCAGCGTATCCGGCTTAAACCGGCCCATGGGTAATAGACGCAGCCAAGGAAGGTTATGGGAACCACGATAATGGAAAAAACCAGCCCAATCTGCTTGGGATTGACCGTGGAGCCGATGACCAGGCCCAGCGAACCCGCCAGCAGGCTGGCCAGCACCAGCACGACCGTCAGCAGAAACCAGCTCGCCACATGCGCCCGAACCGGCGTGGCCGGAATGAAGATAGCCATGGGAATGACCACCAGCGCGGCTAGGATGCTCTGCATCGCGCTGAAGCAGACCTTCTCCAGCGCCACTGCCCACAGCGGCACCGGGCACATCACCCGGTCGTCAATCTCGCGCGTGATACCGAACTCGCTGGAGAGCGGCAGCGCCACCGCCGCAATGCCGGAGAACATGATGGCCACGGCCATCAGCCCGGGCAGAATCACCGTGCCGAAGTCCATGCCCGCCCCGCCCGCCATGGGGTTGCCGCCGCCCATGCGCGGCAGAATAAAGGTGAACACAAACAGGAACAGCAGCGGCTGCATGCCCACCCGCAGCACAAACGGCACAAACTCGCGCGTCAACACGCGCAGATCGCGCAGGAAGAGCCCGAGGAAGGAG
>JAJYBT010000532.1 GCA_021778875.1 Acidobacteriota bacterium
AAGAACGAGGGGCAGGAGACGACGCGCGCGATTCTGGCCACGGGCATGCGCTACGACGCGCCGAACAACACCGGCGCCACGCACGGCGACAACCGCTTTGACCGGCCGCGCGCGGGCAGGTTCCCGGGCGACTACCGGCAGATTGGCGAGGACTTCCGCCACGACTGGGTGTACTCCTACACGGCGGATGGCTTTTTGCGCGACGGGCGGCTGCTATACAGCTTTCCAGCGGGCTATGCGCAGCGCGGCTACACGCTGCACGGGCGCTACAACTATCCGCAGGACGTGACGAAGCCGGAGAAGCTGAACGTGGACCCGACGGTGGCGGTGGGCATCGTGACCTACTCGCAGCTGCTGAAGGCGGGCGAAGAATACACGCTGGACCTGAAGATGCCGGTGGTGCCCACGGCGGAGGCCGACGCGATTGCGGCGATTCGCGATGCGTCGTTTGACCGCTATGAGGCGCAGGTGAAGAGCTTCTGGAACGGCATTCTAGCCGAGGGCATGCAGATTACGCTGCCCGAGCAGAAGCCGGTGGACACCTTCTACACCAACCTGGTCTACGACCTGATTGCGCGCGACCACATCGGGCCGGACTACATCCAGACGGTGAACAAGCTGCACTATCACTCGTTCTACCTGCGCGACGGCGCCGACATTGTGCACAGCTACGACGTGACGGGGTATCCGCAGATTGCCAAACAGGACCTGGACTTCTTTGCCAAGTCGCAGAAGCCGGACGGGAACTTCCTTTCGCAGGAGCAGCAGTACGACGGCTGGGGCGAGGCCGTGTGGGGCTACGCGCAGCACTACCGCATTACGCACGACAAGGCCTTTGCCGAGTGGGCTCTGCCGCAGATTGCGCGCGCGGTGGTCTGGCTGAAGCAGGCGCGGGCGGCCGATCCGCTGCACATTATGCCAGCCAGCGACGTGCGCGACAACGAGTATGTGCCGGGGCACCTGACGGGCTACAACTTCCTGGCGCTGAGCGGCCTGAAGCTGGCCGTGGAGATGGCGCAGCAGACCGGCCACGCGGACATGGCGAAGGCATGGCAGGCGGAGTACGACGACTATCGGCAGGCATTCTTCCGCGTGCTGGACGCGCAGGCCAAGGCGCACGACGGGTATATTCCCCCAGCGCTGGACGGGCAGAAGGGCGGCTACGACTGGGGCAACCTGCTGGCGGTGGTTCCCGAGCCCACGCTGGCGCCGAACGACCCGCGCGTGACGGCCACGCTGAAGGCGACGCAGGCCAAGTATCAGGAAGGCATCATGACGTATGCCGACGGCGAGTTTCTGCATCACTACCTGACCATCAAGAACACGATGACGGAGGCGATTCGCGGCGACCAGGAGCAGGCCACGCGGGAGCTGTACGCGCTGCTGCTGCACACCAGCTCAACCCATGCCGGATTTGAATTTGCGATTCTGCCGTGGGGCGACCGGAACTTCCAGGACAACCTGGCTCCGCATGGCTGGTTTGCCGCCGAGTATCGCACGCTGCTGCGCACGATGCTGGTGCGCGAGGACGGCCGCGAGCTGCACCTGCTGAGCGTGGTTTCTCCGGAGTGGATTGGCAAGGGCAAGACGATTGCCGTGAGCCAGGCGCCCACGTACTTTGGCACCGTGGCCTACCGGCTGGAGCAGCCCGCGGACGGCGAGGCCGTGCTGCATCTGGACACGAAGTTCACCGAGGCGCCCAGCCATGTGGTGGTGCACCTGCCGTGGTTTGTTGCGCTGCAGAGCGCCACGGCGGATGGCAAGACGGTGACGGCTGCCGACGGAGCGCTGACCGTGCCCGCCAGTGCAAAGGAGATTCGCCTGCGCTGGACGGTGAAGGCCAACGCGCCGCAGATGAGCTATGACCGCACGGTGCAGGACTACAAGGCCGAGTATGCGCGGCGGTATCAGATCCTGATGCACGGCGAGGCGGCAAAGTAGCAGCAAGACCACCCGCCGCGGGGGCGCTTGCCGGAACGCCGCGCCCCGCGGCGAACAACACGCAGGAAAGCACGGCAGAGAAGGAGCACACGCCCATGACAGCGGAGACAGAAGGCGCCGCAGGCCTGTTTCTGGATTTCTCGCGCCAGAAGCTGCTGGAGCAGTACTGGCCGCGCCTGCGTAGCTGCGTGGGCACGCTGACGGACGAGCAGGTGTGGTGGCGTCCGAACGCAGCCTGCAACAGCATTGGCAACCTGCTGCTGCATCTGAACGGCAACGTGCATCAGTGGCTGGTGGCTTCCTTCAACCGGCTGGACGACGGGCGGGACAGGCCGGCCGAGTTCAGCGCGCGGCAGGCAGCCCCGGGCGCCGCGCTGCTGGCGCTGCTGGACGAAACCATGCAGGAGGCATCGCGGGTGCTGGCGCGCCTGTCGGAAGCCGACCTGCTGGCCACCTACGCGATCCAGGGATACACGGTGAGCGGACTGGCAGCCGTCTACCAGGTCGTGGAGCACTTCGGCATGCACTACGGGCAGATTCTCTACGTCACCAAGATGTTGCAGGAGAGGGATCTCGGCTTCTATCGCGAGCTCGACAAGACCGGCCGCGCGTCCTGAAGCCCGCGCCGGACGGCCTGCGCGGCTACGGCCTGATGGCTCGCCGCGTTCTTACCGGCCCAGATCCTGAATGTGCGTGCCTTCCGGCAGCTTGATCTGGAACTGGTCGTCGGTGAGGGGCATGTTGCGGACGACCTTCTCAACGGTGAGGACAACCTGATACTGCTCCATGGGCCGCTTGATGACGACCATGGAGGGGTATTTGCCATCGCCGAAGTCGCGATATCGGCTGTAGGAGACCTGCGTCTCCAGGTTGCCGTCCTTGTCGTAGAGATCCTGCTGATAAGGCAGCAGGTCTTCGCGATGGAAGGTGACGACGCGGACGGGGGCCAGCTCCTGGCTGCCGCTCTTGCGGCGCATGATGCTCAGGACGTACTCCGGCGTGATGAGCAGGTGCTTCTTGGTGGCGTCTTCCACAGTCTCTGTATCCGCGGTGACGGAGTAGAGATTGTCGGGGTCGAGGCCGCGCACCATCATGGCGTCAAAGAAGAAGCCGGGGCGCATGTTTTCCAGCTGGTTGGAGGACTTCTTCTTAAGCTCGTTGGTGCCCTCGATGGCCTTGTCCTTGGAGGGGATGTAGAGCGTGAAGCGCTTGCCGTCGCTGGCCATGTCGAACATGCGGGTGCCGAGCACGGGCACCTGGCCCAGGACGCGCAGCAGGCCGGGCTTGCGCAGCAGGATGTGTCCGCGGATGGAGGTGTAGTCCGTGGCCTTGCCCTGCTCGGCCTTGGTCACACTGGCCCGCATCTGCACGGTGGCGTTGAGCGTTTCCATCTCGGCCCAGCGCTTGTTCATGCTGCTGACCAGCTCCTCTGGGGTGACGGTCTGGACGAACTCCGGCGAGCGCGGCACGGGGAGCTTGCGGGTGGTCCACAGGCAGCCCGTGAGCAGAACCAGCGGCAGCGTGAGCAGGGTGGATGCGAGGCGGAACCGGCTCTTCATCGGCCACCAGCCTTCCGCATGGCGCGACGGTAGCCAGCCACGTTGCGGGAATGCTCCTCCAGCGTGCTGGAGAAGATGGAGTGCCCCTGCGGGTTGGCTCCGGCGGCCACAAAGTAGAGATAGGTGGTGTGCGCCGGCTC
>JAJYBT010000533.1 GCA_021778875.1 Acidobacteriota bacterium
CGCCAACCGCCGCGTCACGCAGGTCTCCGCCTGGCATGCGATCTTCTACGCGCCCGCCGCCATGCTCATCGTCTACGCGTTTCTGCGCTCCATGGCGCTTGCTCTCGTCCGCAACGGCGTGGTCTGGCGCGGCACGCGCTATCCGCTTCGCGACCTGCGCCGCGCCGCCGGCCCGCTCTGGTAGCGCGCTACTGCTTCGTCGATTGCCCCTTGTTCAGCGGCTCCTGCATCCGCGGATTGCCATACCCGCTGTGCGCTTGCCCGGAGTGCAGATTCGGATCGCGAATCGGTGGTGTCGCCTGCTCGCCGTTGAATCCATGCAGCAGCCGCGGGTTCGGCCGAAACTTCGGCGGCCCTCCGTAGAACTGCCGCACATGGCTCAGTACCAGCGCATAGCGGTTGCGAATCGGCTGCACCACCCCGCGAATCCGCACGTCCGTGTCACGATACTTCTCCAGTGCGCCCACCTCGTCCCGGTCTTCCCACGGGCTGATGATGGTAAACCGGCAGCGCTCGTCCGGCGTATCCGGACGGCACACATCCAGGTAGCGCGTCCCATCCGGCAGTTGCACCACGTCGTACACATGCGCCGTCACGCATACATCCTTGTTTGTCATGTGGGTGGCTTGTTCCGCCGTCACGCACGCCTGTTTTTTGGCGCTCCACGCCGGCGGCGCAACCGCCAGCAGGCACAGCACGGCAATCGACAGTATCCAGCGCATCCGCAGTCTCGGCTTTGGCTATTTCTGAGCCTATTGCACGCGGCTGCCGGAAGGGAAGTGCTCTGCGTCAGAAGTGCCGGGCCAGCAATCCATTCAAGCCCTTTCCCGGCTTCGATCCCCACGTCTCATACAGGCCCAGATAGGCGTAGTTCTCCGTCTGACCAATCACCGAGTGCCCATACGCAAACAGCACCTGAAGTCCGGGGTTCCTGATCGAGTAGTAGCCGCCCACATCCACCATGCTCGACGCGTGAATCTGCGGAGTCGCCAGCCCCTCCTGCTGATGGCTGAACAGCTCCGCACCCAGCGTCAGCCGCTCGTTCAGTTCCCGCTGCACCAGCCAGCCCGCGTAGAAGAAATTCTTGTACTGCGTCTGCGGAACAACCTGGTATCCCGCGCCGCCGTAGCTTGTCCACGGACCCCAGCTCTTCTGCACCCACACCGGCAGCTTGTACCACGCCTTGCCAACGCCCAGCCCCTTGTCTGCGTTACCTGTCGGAACCTCCAGCATGGGGAACGTCCCAATCTGCGGACGGTGCGCCGTCTCCTGCACAAACCGGTACTTCACGCCCAGTTCCGTGTCCGTCAGCCCAAACGCGCTCGGCCCCGTTCCCGCTGGCGCATACACCGGCTTGTTCATCGGCACAATCGCCCCAAACGGCAGAACTGCGTGGATCTGCACATTCGGCGCCGCGCCCCAGTTGAACTCCAGCGCGGGTCCCGTCGGGTCCGTCTCCACCGGCGTGCTGGAAACAGATCCGAACTGGTAGAACTCGTAATGCCGAAAGTCCACCGGCTCCGGGTCATCCGTCTGGAACGGCGGACCAGCCCACGCCGCGCACATTGGCAGCAGAAGCAGCGTCGCCAGCGCAAGCCTGCCCGCAAGGCGTTTTCTCATCATGCCCTCAAATGCAGTCAGTTGGTCTCGTGCCTCGTGAACCGGCAGTCAGCAGGGGAAGTCTGCGTCAAGTCTTGCGTGCCTGGGGAAGTAAAACAGGCTGCGGATTACGGGTCCGCAGCCTGTCGTGTGCCGAGCAGGGAAGGGAACGCCTACGCGCCCACCAACTCCTTGTTCTTTTCGCTCTGTCCGTAGTGGCTTACCACGTAGTTGTCCAGAATCTGCTTGAACTCCGCCACAATGCCATCGCCGCGCAGCGTCGTGTACAGCTTGCCGTCCACGTACACCGGCGCCTTCGGCTCTTCAAACGTGCCCGGCAGGCTGATGCCCAGGTTCGCGTGCTTTGACTCGCCCGGCCCGTTCACCACGCAGCCCATCACCGCCAGCTTCAGCTCTTCCACGCCCGGATACTTCTTCCGCCACTCCGGCATCGACGTGCGCAGATAGTTCTGAATCTGCTCGGCCAGCTCCTGGAAGTACGTGCTCGTCGTGCGTCCGCATCCCGGGCAGCTCGTCACCTGCGGCATAAAGCTCCGGATCGAGAGCGACTGCAGAATCTGCTGCGCCGCCAGCACCTCTTCCGTGCGGTCGCCTCCCGGCTTTGGCGTCAGGCTCACGCGAATCGTATCGCCAATGCCCGTCAGCAGCAACGGCGCCAGTCCCGCCGTTGAGGCAATCAGTCCCTTCGCCCCCATGCCCGCTTCCGTCAGCCCCAGGTGCAGCGGATAGTCGCACCGCGCCGCCAGATTCGTATACACATCAATCAGATCGCGCACGCCGCTCACCTTGGCCGACAGGATAATCATGTCGTGCCCCAGCCCGTAGTGCTCGGCGGCCTTGGCGGAGTCCAGCGCGCTCACCACCATCGCCTCCATCATCACGTCCCGCGCAGGCAGCGGGTCCGGCCGGCGATTGTTCTCGTCCATCATCCGTGTCAGCAACGACTGGTCCAGCGATCCCCAGTTCACGCCGATGCGCACCGGCTTCTGGTTCTCCACCGCGCACTCCACCATGATGCGGAAGTTGTCGTCATCCTTCCGTCCAATCGACACGTTGCCCGGATTGATGCGGTACTTGGCCAGCGCGCGCGCCGTCGCCGGATACTTCTTCAGCAGCAGGTGCCCGTTGTAGTGGAAGTCCCCCACGATCGGCACGTGGATGCCGCGCTTCTCCAGCCCTTCCACAATCTGCGGAACAGCCGCCGCCGCGTCCTCGTTGTTCACCGTCACCCGGACAATCTCAGACCCCGCAAGGGCCAGCGCCGCAACCTGCTCTATGGTTGCCGCCGCATCGGCCGTGTCGGTGTTGGTCATCGACTGCACAACGACCGGAACCTCCCAGCCCACACGAACTTGCCCAATCCTGACCGTCGGTGTCTTTCTGCGCTGAATCTCTGGCATAACGACCTCAAATCCAGTGTACCCGTTTCCTGCCCCAAACCGGTATCCGCTCCGCTTGCTCTGCCCCTCGCCCGCCGTACCGGCAAACGGGTACAATGGTTGCCATGTGGTGCCGTCGTAATCTCCGTTTCGTCGCTCTTGCTGCTCTCCTCGTCCTTGTGTCCAGTCTCACGCTTTCCGCGCAGAGCTCCCGTAACCGGGGTCGCAAGTACAAGGCGCCGCCGGCAACCTCGCGCGTTGAGGTCACCGTCCTGCGCGGTGAGGACGGCAAGCCCATTGAAAATGCCGCCGTCATCTGGCACCTCGTCGGGGACAAGGGCAACATGGAGCTCAAGACCAACGACGAGGGCAAGAGCATGATCGATGTTCTCCCCACCGGGTCTGATGTCCTGTTGCAGATCATCGCCCGGGGCTACCAGACCTACGGCCAGGAGTACAAGCTCGACAAGGCCGAGATGGCCATTGAAATCAAGCTCAATCGCCCAGGCCACCAGTACTCCATCTACGAAGAGCACCCCCAGTCCGCCGCTGCGGGCAAAGGCGCAGCCGCCGGCAAGGACAAGCCTGCCGACAAGCCTGCCGACAAACCCGCCGCCTCCGGCTCCCAGACCAGCGGGCAG
>JAJYBT010000534.1 GCA_021778875.1 Acidobacteriota bacterium
CAGCCGCGCCAGTTCCGCGCGCCCTCTGCTGATGCGGGACTTTACGGTCCCCTCGGGGATGCCCAGCACCTGGGCAATCTCCTTGTAATCCATATCCTGCAGGTCGCGCAGAATGACGGCCTCGCGCAGCTCGGCGGAGACGCGGGTGAGCGCGCTCTGCACCATCCGCGCTACTTCCTTCTGCGCTGCTGCCTCGTGCGGCGAGGGGCCGCCCGACATCAACCGGTCCACCGGCCGCAGCTCGTCGGTGGCATCCCACCCCTCATCCAGCGAATCAGTGGCGCGCAGGTTGCGCGTCCGGCGGAAGTTGTCCACCAGCAGGTTGCGCGTCATGGTCGTGATCCACACCTGCAGGCTGCCGCGCGCTCCGTCAAAGCTGGCCAGGTTGGAATAGATCTTGAGGAAGACGTCCTGGGTCAGATCCTCGGCATCGGCCGCGTTGCCCGTAAAGCGGTAGCAGAGCGCATAGACACGCCGATGGTGCGTACGGACCAGTTCAGCCCACGCGCCGGAATCGCCGTCCATGCAGCGGCGGACGACTTGGGACCAGTCGATCTCCAGCGGTCTCACCTCCCCGCGCACCATGCGAGTCCCGGGCACGACACCCGCCACGCTGGCCGGATTACCTCTCCCCGGCGGCAACGGAGCGCCCGTCTCGCTGAGCTGTTCCCTCCGCCGTACTGCTCCGGGCGGCACCCCCAGCCCCAACACGCTCCAGCTTAATGTACCTGCGCATTGCATATGGGGGCATTACGAAGAATTTGCTGGATTTGTTCCGTGGCCGGTCAGGCAGGGTTCCGCCCGGGCCCGAGACGGCCTCAGAGCGGGGTCTGCGGAGATGCTCACCTGGCACTGGCTAGAGGTGCAGGGTTGGCCATACGCCGCTCTCGTATCGGACCTTGAAGATGCGTCCGAGCACGTTCAGCCGGTAAAGCCCATCGGGCGGCGTCTGCTCCACCGACGCAATCTCAAGCCGGGTGCGGACGGCATTGCCCGCCTGCCCCGCCGTGAGCGTGGTTAAAAGCTTCACCGTGCACTTGCAGCTGAAGTCGCCATCCCGCAAAACGCCGCGGAGGACATCCATCCTCTCTACGCTCATCCCAGAAAGCCCTTCTTCGACTTCGAGACCTGGAGCCTAAATCTTGCGCCAGGTTGCCGTTCCGGGTCAAGAAAGCCGAGGGACCGGGTGCGTCATTCCCGACATTCGCGGTTGCCCCACCCTTGTCCCTTCGCGCCAGCGAGGGGGACAGGGTGGGAGCCGGGTGCCCCAGGCCGGGTGCCGGGTGCCCCAGGTCTCGCTTCTGAGACCTGGGAGGACGTATGCAGGACCACGAAATCGGGTGCCCCATGCATGGCGTCCGCTCCAGCGGACGACATGGGTGGGCAGGCACGAACCAAGGCAGCGGTAACCCCCTGTCAACACCCCAAATCCCCAGCCACCCTCCAACTTATTGAAAACAAACAGAAAATTCCCGCATCCCAACGTGCGAAGTATTTTCACACAATTCGCTAACCTTGAACTATGTCGAACCAACGGCCACCACCGAGCTAGAAGCTAACGGCTAAAAGCTGGCAGCTAGGGGGTACCCCCACCCCCCCCTGAAAATTTTGTTTTCCACAGAAAATCGTGCGAAAAATTACGAAGTCGGTTTCGCCTTATATTCGCCTTTCCCGGCGATCCGGCGAAAACCAACCGCGGATCTTTCCACTCGCTGCGCTCGCTCAAGAGGACACTTGATCAAGTGAACATGGGTTGGAAGGGATGGGGTGTAGCCAAGGGAGGTATGCTCCCTCCCTGCCCTTCGCTGGCGCGAAGGACAAGGGTGGGGCAACCGTTTGCCTGGGACTCGACCGGGCGGGGTTATGGTTTCCCACCCAGTGCGCCCACGGATCAGTACCGCTCGAGGAACTCCGGGTCCACCGGGTTCTCAAACAGCGACACGTCGCGGGTGACAATCGTCAGCCCGGACGGCGTGACGAAGTACCGGCGCTTGTCCTCCACCGGGTCATAGCCGATGACCGTGCCCTCCGGAATGTGCACGTCGCGGTCGATGATGGCGCGCCGGATCCGGCAGTGCCGCCCGATGTTGACATGCGAGAAGATGATGCTCGAGTCCACGTCTGAGTACGAGTTGACGCGCACATCCTGCGACAGCACGGAGTTTGACACCGACGCGCCGGAGATGATGACGCCGGCGGTGATGATGGAGTTCATGGCCATGCCGGTACGGCCCGGCTCGCCAAAGACGAACTTGGCGGGCGGATACTGCCGCACGCGCGTGCGGATGGGCCAGCCCTTGTCATACAGGTTGAAGACCGGCGACACCGAGCAGAGATCCATGTTCGCGTCGTAGTAGGAGTCGAGCGTTCCCACGTCGCGCCAGTAAAGCGCCTGCTGCTTGTTCTCGTCCACAAAGCTGTAGGCCATCATCTTCTTCTTGCCGAGCAGGTTGGGCAGGATGTTGTGGCCAAAGTCGTGCTTGGAGTTGGGATCCTCGGCGTCAGCGATGAGCGCGCGCAGCAGCACCTCAGTGTTGAAGATGTAAATGCCCATGGAGGCATCCACGGAGTTGGGGTTGAAGGGCGAGCGGAAGCTGGTGGAAGCCGGCTTCTCCTGGAAGCCCATGATCTCGCCGGACTGGCCGACCTCCACCACGCCGAAGCGCGAGACCTCATCGGGCGGAATGGGCAGCGTGGCCAGGGTGATTTCAGCCTTGGTTTCCTTGTGGTGCTCCAGCATCCGCGCGTAGTTCATCTTGTAGATGTGGTCGCCGCTGAGGATGATGATGTGCTTTGGCTGCTCGCTGCCGATGGAGTAGATGTTCTGATATACGGCGTCGGCGGTGCCCATGTACCAGTTGGCGCCGGTGCGCTGCATCGGCGGCAGCATCTCAATGAACTCGCCCAGCTCGGTGGCCACGGTGCCTGTCCAGCCTTCGCGGATGTGGCGGTTCAGCGAGAGCGCCTTGTACTGCGTCATGATGTAGACCTTGCGCAGTCCCGAATTAATGCAGTTTGAAAGGGTAATGTCGATGATTCGATAGTGCCCGCCAAAGGGCACAGCCGGCTTGGCGCGATCGCGGGTCAGTGGGAAAAGCCGCTCGCCGGCTCCTCCCGCAAGCAGAACTCCCAATGTGTCCTTCATGTGTGTGCTCCCTGTCTTCCTGGGGTTACCAGTCCGTTCCAGCGGCTCTCGACCTCCGGTGCCGCTATCCGGTACAGCATTTTTGCCGGTGACACTTTTCCACAGCCATCCCCGAACGGTGGAGAATACCACACGCACAGGACAGTCGCAGCCTGTCAATTTTCCGCTGCGCGGATGCCCTTGCAGACACAGAAAAACCGGGACTCCGGCGACCCTGTTCCGTCGCCGCGAATCCCGGTTTCGCGTTCCCTCTGCCTGCCGCTGGCCGGCGGGCGGGCTGCTTCAGCGCTTCTTTTTGAAGCGATAATCCACGCCGACCGAGATGGCGAAGTTCACATCGGTCTGCGTAATCTTGCTGCCGTAGTTGATGCCGTAGCGCGTAACCAGCGCATCCGGCGTGATGCGGAAGACCCAGCGCGCGGAGCGATTCAGATCAATGTGTCCGCCGATAATCGCCGCCGGGGCCAGCTGGTCGTTGTAGAAGCCCACCACG
>JAJYBT010000535.1 GCA_021778875.1 Acidobacteriota bacterium
CTTTCTTTGTGGGAGCCTTCGACGCCGCCGCAGCTAAGGCCGCAACGGCTGCGGGTACGTCGGTGACAAAGATGATGGCTTCTTCAACTACTCCCTCGTCGTCGTCTGAGGAGGTGAGTATGCTGGCAGTTTCAATCTCTTCGTCCTCGTCAAAGTCTTCTTCGTGATCGGAGTCCAATTCTGCCGGCTCCGCTTCGAGGTTGCCGTCATTCATTGCATACATCCTGAACACTTCTTCCATCCCATTGCCTCCAGCGGCTCGCCGCTGCTCGTTTCGAATCCTGCGTCTTCGCAGCGCGGACAAATCTGTTCCGCTTGCGGAAGCTATTGTAGCAATAGCTTGCACGCAAAAGCTATCAAAAGACAAGTATGTAATGAGGCTCCTGTCTATTTTTGCTTCCTGGCGGAGGACGAAGCATGCGAGTTGTGTTTGCGCGAGCGGGATTTTTTTGTACTGCGCGCGGGCGCGGTCTTCGGGCTCCTCGTCTTGTTTGACGCGGCTGCTGCGCCTTTCTTCGGCTTTGACGAAGGCGCCGGATCGCGCAGCGAACGTGCTGCGGTGGAAGCATGGGAGCGCCTGGCGCGTGTGCGGACTGCGCGCGCCGGTTCTGATACATGCAGCCTGCGGCCCGGCGCGACCCTGGTTCCTGTCAACTTGTTCCAGCGGCGCAACTGGCTGAGCGAAACGCCGAAGCGGTCCGCGATGGAAACCAGCGTGTCGCCTCTGCGCGTTGTGTAGAGCATCCTGCGCGATGCGGGCGCGGCGGCAGGAGGGACGGGCACAATGAGCGCCTCAACGCCGTTGAGACTGTCCTTCTCACCGAGCTGATTGGCCGCGGCCAGTTCCGCAACCTGCACGCGATAGGTGCGCGCCACTGACGCGAGCGTGTCATCGGGAGTGACGCGATGATAGCGCCACGAATCGCGCTTGTTCTCGGGAATCACGGCGATGCGCTGCTGGAAGAGCGCGGAAGCGCCGGCGGGCAGATGCAGATCGAACGAGGTGTCGGGTGGAGTGGTGAGGCGGAGCAGGCTTGGGTTCAAGGCAATCAACTCGTCCACGGGCGCGTCCACCAGGTCTGACACAAGGCGCAGATCCACGGGATAGTTGATGGTCACGGTATCCGTAACCACCGGCGGATCCAGCGTGATCTCTTCGAAGCCATATTGTTTGGGATGATTGGCGATGATGATGGCAGCGAGAATTTCCGGAACGTAGTTCTTGGTTTCTCCGGGAAGGTTGTTGCGCTTGTACAACTCCCAGAAATCGGCATAGCCGGTTTTCTGCACAGCGCGCTGCACATTGCCCGCACCCCAGTCGTATGCGGCCATGGCAAGGTACCAGTCGCCGAGCTGGTCGTAGAGAAACTTCATGTAGCGGGCGTAGGCGCGCGTGGATTTTTCGGGGTCGAAGCGCTCGTCCATGTAGCCGTTGCGCGTGAGGCCGTAATCGCCATGCGGCATGAACTGCCACATGCCGCCGGCACCGGAGCCGCGATTGACGGCGCGGGGCTGGAAGCCGGACTCGGCGACGGCGAGATAGATCAGGTCCTGGGGGACGCCTTCCTCTGCCATGACGCGCTGAATCATCGCCTTGTAGCGGCCGGCGCGTTCAAACGAATGGAGCAGCGTGTTGTGGCCTCGCTGGGTATTGGCAAAGAAGTTGATGAACGCTCCCACGTAGTCATTGACCATGAGCGGGAGGTCAGACTTGGTGGTGGCGAGATCGGTCCTGGCGCGGGCAACGATGTTGGGGTCAACGGCAAAGGTGACATCGCTGGCGACGTCGGCGGGCGAGGGCTCCTCCTTTGGCGCGAAGCCGTTGCCTTCTTTCAGCGCCTCCATCTCGAGGGAGTTGACGGCATCGACGATGCGGTCAAACTCATCCTGCAACTGCGGATCGCTCTTGATGTCGATGCCGCTGGTGAGCATGAGGTCAACGGAGCGGTCAAACTCCGCTTTGGCTTCGGGCAGATTGCCCTTGCGATAGTCGGCGGCGCCGGTGGAGTATGCCTGCTCGACCCGCGCTATGAGCGCCTGCACGCGCTGTTGCTGTTCTTTCGCCTGGGGTGTGGAGGCTGGAGGTTTTGCCTGCTGCTGCGGCGCGGAAGCGAGTGCGGGCGCGGTTGCCTGCGGCGAGGACTTCTGGGGCGCGCGGGCGTTCTTTGATGGGTCGCATCCCGCCAGCACGAGTATGAGAGCGGAGCTGCATATCAATCGATACGGAAATCTACGCATGGACCATTCTTGAAAAGCAGCCGCCCGGCCGCGGTTGGGACTCGGAGACTCGATCAGAGCCCCTATGCCGATGATAAGCTATGCCATGGGGGCATAGCGCGCAGGAAGGCGCATTTACTGCCTTCCCATAACCCCACATGGACGCACGTTTCCTACGCAACTTCGCAATTATTGCCCACATCGACCACGGCAAGTCGACATTGAGCGACCGTCTGCTTGAAATCACCGGTTCCGTGACGGGCCGTGAAATGCAGGCCCAGGTTCTGGATGCCATGGACCTGGAGCGCGAGCGCGGCATCACGATCAAAGCGCATGCTGTGCGCATGATGTACAAGGCCAATGATGGCAACACATACCAGTTGAATCTGATCGACACGCCGGGGCATGTGGACTTCAGCTACGAGGTTTCGCGCTCGCTGGCCTCGTGCGAGGGCGCGCTGCTGGTGGTGGACGCGAGCCAGGGCGTGGAGGCGCAGACGCTGGCCAATGCGTATCTGGCGATCCATCACGGCCTCGAAATCATTCCGGTTATCAACAAGATCGATCTGCCTTCCGCCGACATTGTCCGCACACAGGAGGCGATCGAGAAGGCTGTAGGGTTGGACGCGACGGATGCGATTCCCGTGAGCGCGAAGACGGGCCAGGGCGTGGCCGAGGTTCTGGAGGCGATTGTTCATCGACTCCCGCCTCCCACGGGCGACCCGGATGCGCCATTGCAGGCGCTCATCTTCGACTCCTGGTTCGATGCGTATCGCGGCGTGGTCGTGCTGGTGCGCGTGATGCAGGGAGCGATGCGCAAGGGACAGCGCATTCGGCTGATGTCGAATGGCAAGGCCTTTGAAATCGAGTCGATGGGCGTGCTGATGCCCAAGCCGGTGGAGATTGGACAACTGACGGCGGGCGAGGTGGGCTTTTTTGCGGCCACGATCAAGAACGTGGCCGACACCAAGATTGGCGACACGGTAACCGACGATGCGCGGCCCGCGGCGGCGCAGTTGCCGGGGTTTGAAGACATCAAGCCGATGGTGTTTGCGGGCCTCTACACGGTGGATTCTCATGAGCACACACTTCTGCGCGACGCGCTGGAAAAGCTGCGGCTCAACGACTCGTCGTTCTTCTTTGAGCCGGAAAGCTCGGTGGCGCTGGGCTTTGGATTTCGCTGCGGATTTCTCGGGCTGCTGCACATGGAGATTATTCAGGAGCGGCTGGAGCGCGAGTATGAGCTTGACCTGATTACGACCGCGCCGGGCGTGCGCTACCACATTACGCTGACCGACGGCACGGTGCTTGAGGTGGACAACCCCTCGCGCTGGCCCGAGCCGACGAATATCGAAAGCATTCGCGAGCCGGTGATTACCGCCAAGATTCTGACCAACGAAGAGTATGTGGGCGGGATTC
>JAJYBT010000536.1 GCA_021778875.1 Acidobacteriota bacterium
CCGCCATTCAGCAGCACCACCACCAGCGGTTTGCCGGTTGCGGCAAGCGCCTGCAGCAACTGCCGCTGCACTCCCGGCAATGCCAGCTTCGTCCGGTCGCCTCCATCAAATCCATCCACATGGATCGGCATCTCTTCGCCTTCCAGATGCGGCGACAGCCCCATAAACGCGACCACTACGTCCGCCTTCTTCGCCAGCGCCACCGCCCGCTCCCGCTCTACGTCCGCCGGAGGCATCCACCCCAGCGTGATGCCCGCGCTAAACAGGGGTGAGTGGTGCGTATAGTCCAGCCGAAACCTATGCGGCTTTGTGTCCTTAATATGCAGCGTGAACGACGGCGTCTGGGTTGAACGCGACTCCTCAATCGTCTTCGGCGAGAACTCCGAGACCTGCTTCCCGTCCAAAAACACCTTGTAGGTCTCTACATCATCACAGGGATAGCAGTCTGTCAGCGAAACACGAATCGGATAATCCCCCGGTGCCGGCATCTGGATCGTTCCCGTCCAGCGCACGCCAAAGTCCCGCATCGGTACCCCCGGCACCGGCTTCGCAGCATCCCAGTTGAAGTCTATCTGGTGATCCACGCGCGTCAGCACCGGCTTGCCTGTCATCCCGCTCGACGCAAAGTATTCGCCCTTGAGCCCCGCCAGCTTCGACCCCTTCGACGGATGGAACACCGTCTCCGGCATGGGTATGGGCAGTTCTGCTGCGTAGGACGATCCCTGTGCATACAGAATGTGATTCGCGCCGAACTCCGCCCGCATCCCGTCAATCGGCAACACCGGGTGCGATGGAATCGCGTGGTAATTCCCCTCAATCGCCGGCAGCGACGCCGCATTCGGCCCCACCACCGCAATCGTCTCCTCTCCCGCCTTCAGCGGCAGCATTCCATTTTCGTTCTTCAGCAGCACCATCGATTTCCGCGCCATCTCCAGCGCCAGCGCGCGATGGGCAGGCGAATCAACCTCGCTCATCGGAATATGGTCATAGGGATTCATGCTCGGTGGATCAAACATCCCCAGCCTGAAGCGTGCCGTAAACAACCGCTCCACTGCCTGGTTCAGCGCGCTCACCGGCATCAGCCCGTCCTTCACCGCCTTCGTCAGCGCCTTGTACGAATCTCCGCAGTTCGTGTCTGTCCCGGCAAGCATGGCGGACGCCGAGGCATGCGCTGCGTCCGGCGAATAATGATGCCCCTTCTTCCAGTAAAAGTCGTAGATTGCGCCGCAGTCCGAGGTCACATAGCCCTTGAAGCCCCAGGCTTGGCGCAGCGTCTGCTCCAGCAGCATCGTGTTGGCGCACGCCGGCACTCCATCCACCGCGTTGTACGAGCACATCAGTGAGTCAACATGGCCCTGCACCACCGTCGCGCGGAACGCGGGCAGATACGTGTCTTCCAGATCGTACGGCGACGGATCCACATTGAACTTGTGCCGAATCGGCTCCGGCCCGCTGTGCACCGCATAGTGCTTCGACGTTGCAATGGTCTTCAGATAATGCGGGTTGTCCCCCTGCAAACCCGTCACAAACGCCACGCCCATCTGGCCCGTCAGGAACGGGTCTTCGCCATACGTCTCCTGCCCGCGTCCCCAGCGCGGATCGCGAAAAATATTGATGTTCGGCGACCAGATTGTCAGCCCGAAATAAATGCTGTGAATGTTGTGCCGAATCGCCCAGTTGTACTTCGCCCGCGCTTCGGTCGAAATCACCGCCGCCATCTGGTGCACCATCGGAGCGTCCCACGTCGCCGCGTTCCCGATCGCCTGCGGAAAGACCGTCGCATAACCCGAACGCGCAATCCCGTGCAGACCCTCGCTCCACCAGTTGTAGGCCGGAACCCCCAGCCGTGGAATCGCCGGCGCATCATTCATCGTCTGCGAAACCTTCTCTTCCAGCGTCATCCGCGATACAAGATCAGCCGCGCGCTTCTCCGGAGAGAGCTTCGGATTCTGATATGGATACTTCGCCTGACACCGTGCTGCGGGCGCGCCCAGTGCAATCAGAATCCCAGCCACCAGCAGCGCCGCCCAAACCGGCTTCACACCGCTCATTCGCATCCATCGTGTACTCGTCATCGTGTTCGCCTCTTCATTATTTGCTGATCTCTATCTTTCAAAACTTGTTCTACTGATTCACGCCGCTCGCCATGTAGCCGCCGTCGACCGCAAGAATCGTACCCGTCACAAACCGGGCTGCATCGGAGGCGAAGTAGATCGCTGCTCCCGCAGCTTCTACCGGCTTCCCAAACCGCCCCATCGGCGTCCGCATCAGCTCTTCTCGCCCGCGGTCGGTGTTCATCACCAGCTCACGATTCAGGTCCGTCGGAAAAATCCCCGGCGCAATCGCATTCACTGTCACCCCGTGCGGCGCAAGTTCCACCGCCAGCGACTTGGTCAGCGCCCCCACGCCTGCTTTGCTCGCGCCATACGCCGCCACATCGCGAAACGCCACAAACGTTGCCAGGGACGCAATGTTCACGATCCGCCCATAGCCTCGCTTCGCCATCCCCCGCCCAAAGATCTGGCATGTCCGCAGCACTCCCGTCAGGTTCGTGTCCAGAATCTTCTGCCAGCCCTCTTCGCGGCAGTCCAGCGTAGCCACGCGTCCCGTCGTACCTGCCGCATTCACCAGAATATCCACGTCGCCCAGGCCGGCCATCACATCCGCATATAGTGTCTCAACTGAAGCGCGGTCGCAAACATCCACCGTCCGCCGCAGCGAGCGCCGCCCCAGCGCCTCAATAGCATCCGCAACCCGGCCGACTTCTGTCAGCCGTCGCCCTGTGGCGACCGTGTCCGCACCGGCTGCGGCCAGGCCGAGCGCAATCGATTTCCCCAACCCGGACGTCCCGCCAATGACTACCGCGCACCGTCCGGTCAGATCGAATCCCGAATAACTCAATCGATTTACCTTCAGAAAACAAGCGTCTCAAACATACAGGAGAAGACCTGCCGCTGTCTCCCCGGCACCTCAGGCTTGCCGCCCGCTACAGCTGCATCCGCAGCCGCCAACGCGTCAGCAGCGTCGACACCGCCAGAATAAATAGCGTGAAGATCGCCGCCTTCACCACGCCCGGCCAGCCGTACGCCCAATGAGTCTCAAAGTACAGCGCGCCTGTCACCCCAACAATAAATCCGTAGAAGTCCGGCAGCAGATACGTCAGCAGTGTGTTCGACCCCGCCGACCGCACCATGAACGCCCAGCCCGTCTGCTTCTTCACATCGCAAATCCAGTAGAGCAGCGTAAAGCAAAGTACCGCCGCGCCAATACTGTAGAGGCACCACGTCGGCGTCGCCCGAATCTTTGAAATCCCCAGCGGAATCAGCAACCATCCCGCAATCAGATTCGAAATCGCAAACACCACCGCCAGCTGCATCCGCTGCTTCGGCGTCTTCCAGCGATGATCCCCCAGGAAAATCACCGACGTGACCACGCCCGCCATCGTCATGCACGCCCACGACCCGTTGCTGAACGGCCAGAAGTAGAGCGGCAGTGTGTTCGGAAAATTCAGCCAGTGCAGCGTCGCCACTGCGCACAGCCCCACCAGCCCCACAAACCAAACCAGCGGAGCCCACAGCCAGCGCCGCGTCGGAAGGTACAGAATCGCCACCGAGAGATACGTATAGCCAATC
>JAJYBT010000537.1 GCA_021778875.1 Acidobacteriota bacterium
ACATTGTCCGGCTGCCTTTCGACGTGCTGCGGATCGCGGTTCCGCTCCTGATCTACTTTGTGGTGATGTTCCTGGTGTCCTTCTACATGGGACGGCGACTCGGGGCGGATTACTCGAAGACGACAACACTCTCGTTCACGGCCGCCTCGAACAACTTCGAGCTGGCCATCGCGGTGGCGGTGTCGGTTTTCGGCATCAATTCCGGCGCGGCCTTTGCCGCGGTGATCGGTCCGCTGGTGGAGGTTCCGGTGATGATCGCGCTGGTGAATCTGGCGCTCCACTTTCAAAGGCGGTATTTCCCCAACCCAGAATCGCCGGAGATGGAAGGGGTCTGCGTGCCAAGGGGAACCGCCGCTGAGTGATGGAAAGACTTCGTCATGACGGAGCCGCGGACCCCGGACACCTGCCGGAGAGCGAGCGAGAGACCTTGCGCGGCTGGCGGCGATTCGGCCGCGCAGGATGCAGGCAAATCGACACCGCAGGATGACGCCGCCAGGCGAGGCGCTGCAGATCCGCATGGGATCCGCGGAGGAGCCGCGGCTATTTGTCGGGGCGGGAGCCGGCGATGAGGATGTCCACGAGCCGCTGCGCGCTCAACTGCCAGTCAGGGCCGGTGGCGACGTGCGAGACTCCGATCAAAGCTCTGAGGAGATCGAAGGGCTCGATATCCTTCCGCATGTCGCCGCTTCGGATCGCACGCCGGACCAGCAACTCGACCGCCGCACGGATGAGACCGTGGGAGGACTCGTAAAGCCTTTTGGGCCCGCCCATGAGCGAGTTCAAGGCAGGCGCAATAATCTGCTTGGCCGCAATGTAATCGACAAACAAGAGCATCCATGCACGCAGCGCATCGACGGGGGGCATGGTCTCAGAGAATCTGCGCGCCGAGGCGGCCAGTCTCTCCACCTCAGTCTGGTAAACGGCCTCAATGAGGGCATCGCGCGAGGGGAAGTGGCGATAGAGCGTGCCCGGGCCCACCGCAGCCTGTTTCGCAATATCGTCGAGACTGGCTTCAGCGCCGAAATGGGTAAAGGCGGCCTTCGCTACTTCCAATATCCGTTCGCGGTTGCGCAGAGCATCGACGCGGGGCTTGCGAGAGGCGGGTTGAGAGGGTTTTCCGGTCATTGGCAAAAAACTTGCAACCGGAGATAGTCTCCGGTTATCTATAGAGATGGAGCTTGTCTCCGTTTTTAACGGCAGGCGGCCATCAACGTCAATGCCTGCGAAGGCCGGCATAGGCAAGGCAGTCGCAGCCGGAGGAGAGGATATGCGCGTATTTCTAACCGGGGCCACCGGATTTATCGGATCGGCCATTGTTGCTGAACTCATCAAAGAGGGCCACCAGGTACTGGGACTGACACGATCGGAGGCGGGAGCTCAAGCACTGCTCGCAGCGGGCGCCGAAGCGCATCACGGCAACCTGGAAGATGTGGAGAGCCTGCGCAGCGGGGCCGCGAAGGCGGATGGAGTCATTCACTGCGCCTTCGACCACAGCGCGTTCGGGCACGACTTCTCGCGGTTTGTGGAGGTATGCGAAAAGGACCGCAGAGCGATTGAGGCCCTTGGAGACGCACTTGCGCACTCGCCCCGTCCGCTGGTCATCACATCGGGCACGGGAATGGGCGCGGCGGCCCCGGGAACGCCGGCGCTGGAGGATCACTTCGACCACAATCATCCCAATCCGCGCAAGATCTCGGAGATTGCAGGGATGTCTGTCGCACAGCGGGGCGTGAATGTATCGGTGGTGCGATTGCCGCGGGTTCACGAAACGGAGAAATAGGGTTTGCTGACCTATGCGGTGCAGGCGGCACGCACGAAGGGAGCTTCAGCATACATTGGCGCGGGCGAGAACCGCTGGCCGGCGGCACATGTTCTGGATGTGGCGCGCCTGTATCGGCTGGCGCTGGAGAAGGCCGAGCCCGGCAGCAGATACCACGCGGTTGCGGAAGAGGGCATATCGTTGCGCGCGATCGCGGAGGTGATCGGCGAGAGACTGAAGATGCCTGTGCGCAGCCTGTCCGCCGAGGAGGCGCAGGGGCATTTCGGCTGGCTCGCAATGTTTGCCGGCGTCGATATGCCGGCATCGAGCGCACTGACACGGCAGCGGCTGGGGTGGAACCCAACGGGGCCGGGCCTGCTGAGCGATCTTGCGAACATGCGCCCTGCCTGAAGGTGCGTCTCTGCGGATGCGATTCCGGCGCGGACATGCCGGCCAAGAGGCGCCGGATCATGAGCGCGGCGGCGCATCCAAGGGATCAACAAGGAAATGTCAACGAGGAACGGAGAACAAAGACATATGACGGACACAGTTGCGATCATCACCGGAGGGAGCCGCGGCCTGGGCCGCAATACTGCAATCCATCTTGCACGGCGCGGCGTGGACATTCTATTTACCTATCGAGCGCGCCAGGACGAGGCAGAAAGCCTGATTGGCGAAGTTAGATCGGCGGGCCGCAAGGCCGCGGCGCTGCGGCTGGATACGGGCAAGCTGAGCGAGTTTGACGGCTTCGTGGCAGAAGCCGGCAAAACGCTTGAAGCCTGGGGACGGGAGCGATTCGATTTCCTGGTGAATAACGCGGGAGGATCGCTCCACAGCGGCTTTGCCGAGACGACCGAGGCGCAGTTCGACGAGATTTTCAACGTACACGTCAAGGGCGTGTACTTTCTGACGCAGAAACTGCTGCCGCTCATCAAGGATGGGGGGCGGATTGTGAATATTTCATCGGGTCTCACGCGCGTTGCGCTGCCCGGCAGCTCGGCGTATGGCGCGGCGAAGGGCGCGGTTGAAGTGATGACGCGCTACCTTGCGAAGGAGCTTGGAGCCCGCCGCATCACGGCCAACGTGGTGGCGCCTGGCGCCATTCAAACGGACTTCAGCGGCGGCATGGTGCGGGACAATCCGGAGATCAATAGGATGGTAGCCGGCTTTACCGCACTGGGGCGCGCCGGCGTTCCGGACGACATTGGACCGATGATAGCGGCACTGCTCTCAGAGGAGAATCGCTGGGTAAACGGGCAGAGGATCGAAGTTTCGGGCGGGATGGCGCTGTAGGGAAAGATTGCCGCAAGGCGGAGCCTGTTCTTCCGGTGAGCGCGCAGCCGCGGCTGTGCACTTCAGGCTCCGTGCACGGCACATGGTCATGATGGATCGCCGGCAGGGACAAATACCCAATACAAGCACGATGGAAGCGATCGCACGGCAGGCATCGCCTGCCCCGGCGGTTCGACTTCATGCCGGGGTCCACCAACCGGCAGAGTAGCAAAGGGTTAAAGCCACCCCTCAGACAGCTTGATGGGACATGTGTTCGGACAGTCCTGTCCGAGAGCGGGAGGAGGGGCGCGGCGGCGGCGAGGGTGGGAAGCGCGGGGAGCCGGGGCAGCAGTTGACAGGGTGGATTAGGGTGTGGATGATGGTTTGGTGCACACGTGTGCAGCTTTGGATTCACCCGGCACCGAGCGCCTGGTCCGGGTCGTTTCAATGGACGTTCTGCCCCCCAAGGCGGGCGGATTGGCCGCGCAGGCTGAACCTGGAGGAACGATGGCAGATTTGCTGGTGCGACCGGAGCGGTTCCGGGACCGGGTGGACGATTTCGGGTTCGAGTACCTTGCATTTGAGACGCGCAGGCTC
>JAJYBT010000538.1 GCA_021778875.1 Acidobacteriota bacterium
AAGTCGCACGTGCTCGACACGCGCAAGACTGTTCCCGGCATGCGCGCGCTGGAGAAGTACGCCGTGCTGTGCGGCGGGGGAACGAATCACCGGCTGGATCTGGCCTCGGGCATTCTGATCAAGAACAACCACATTGCACTGGGCGGCGGATTGCGCGCCGCGCTCACGCATGCGCTGGAGCGGCGGCAGCAGGGCCAGCGCGTGCAGGTGGAAGTGCGCACGCGACAGGAACTGGACGAGGCTCTGGAGTGCGGCGCGGAGGCTATCCTGCTGGACAACATGACGCCCGCGCAGGTGAAAGAGGCGGTGGACCGTATCCGCATCGAGAAGAGATGGATTCCCATCGAGGCCTCGGGGGGCATTGTGCTCGAAAACATTCGTTCCTATGCCGAAACGGGCGTGGACTTCATCAGCGTGGGCGCGCTGACACACTCCGCGAAGGCAGCAGACATCTCCATGGCTATCACTGCGGAGCCGAGCTAGGCGATGTATGACATTGCTGCGCTGGAGGCTGCGCTTGCGGGCAGCAGCTTCGGCGGCAAGCTGCATTTTTCTGGGCTCACCGGCTCGACAAACACGGACGCTCTTGAGGCCGCGCGCGCCGGGGCCCCGCACGGCTCAGTCTACTTTGCGGATGAGCAGCGGGCCGGGCGCGGGCGCGGCGATCACGGCTGGCAATCGGCAGCAGGCGAGGGACTGTATGTGAGCGTGCTGCTGCGGCCTGTGTTGTCGGCCGCGCGTCTGCCGCTGCTGCCGTTGGCAGCGGGCCTGGCTGCCGCGGATGCGATTCATGCAGCGAGCGCCCTGACCGCGGACCTGCGCTGGCCCAATGATCTGCTCATCGGCGAGCGCAAATGCGGTGGCATTCTTGCGGAATCAAAGATCGAAGGTAGCGCAGTCGCCTTCGCCGTGGTGGGCATCGGCATCAATGTACATCAGCGCAGCTTTGCCCCTGGGCTGGCAACGGCCGCAACTTCTCTGGATCTGGAAGCGGGCAGGCGAGTGAGCCGTCATGCGCTGCTCGTCGCCCTGCTAAAATCGCTGGAGCATGAGACGCTCGGACTGCTCCATCCGGCAGCCAATGAAGCAATATCGGCGCGGCTTGAGCGGGCCTCAACCTGGCTGCGCGGGCGGCACGTACAAGTACACGGACCACAGGCCTGTACGGGCGTTACGGCTGGACTGGATGAGCACGGATTTTTGCGCGTCGATACCGCCGATGGACGCGTCATCGTGCAAACGGGCGGCATTCGCGCCGCGAAGGTAGGCTGAGAAACAATGCTGCTTGCTCTCGATGTGGGCAATACCAATACGGTGGTGGGACTCTACCGGCTTGACGTGGAGCCGATGGAGCTGACTGCGAACTGGCGTATCACCACGCATCGCGCGCAGACCGTGGACGAGTACGGTGTGTTCCTCGTGAACCTGTTTGAGATGAACGGCATGTCTCCGAATCAGGTGACGCACATCATCATTTCGTCCGTGGTGCCGCCGGTTGAATCCACACTGCGCCAGATGTGCGAAACATATTTCCACGTGCAGCCGATGTTTGTGGAGCCCGGCATCAAGACGGGAATGCCGGTGCTGGTGGACAACCCGGCGGAGCTTGGCGCTGACCGGCTTGTGAACGCCATCGCCGCATTTGAGCGCTACGGAGGCCCGTGCATCATTGTGGACTTCGGCACGGCGACTACGTTTGACGTGGTTTCTGCCAAGGGCGAGTATATGGGCGGAGCGATTGCACCGGGACTGGGCATCAGCGCCGATGCGCTCTTTTCACGCGCCGCGCGCCTGGGGCGCATCGACATCAAACGACCAGCCAAAGTCATCGGCACCAACACCGTCACACACCTGCAGAGTGGCCTCTATTATGGCTACATCGGGCTGGTAGACGGCATTCTGGAACGCATGATGGCCGAGTTGGGGGCGCAGCCGCGGGTGATTGCAACAGGCGGCCTGGCACGGCAGATTTCGACGGATTCGCGCTTCATCGACGAGATTGACGACATGCTTACGCTCGATGGACTCCGCATTCTGTTTGAGCGCAACCGCACGGCACGCCAGCGCGGCCGCGCGCAATGAGAGCGCAGTGATGCGCAACTACTTCAACTACTTTACCGAGATCGAAGAGCGCTTCCAGCAGAGGAGAGGAGCACTGCTGCTGCTCTCTACGCTCGACTGGGCGCTGATTGAAACATGGCGCGAGGCGGGCATTCCGCTGGAAGCGGCGCTGCGCGGCATCGACACTGCGTTTGACAAGTATGAGGCGCGCCAGAAGCGCGGCAGAATGCGGCGCATCAACGGGCTGGCGTGGTGCGCGCAGGCGGTGCTGCAAGCAGCGGAGGAACTGCGTGAAGCATCGGCAGGAACTGCTCCCGCGAGCGACGAGGGCCGTGCATCGGGCTTTGAGCACGAGCGCGTTGCCGCACATCTTGAGGCTGCTGCTACAGCACTGGAAGCAGGATCCATTGCTCCTGAGGCTTGCGCGGCCACTGCGGCCCGCCTGCGCGAGTTGGCTGGCGAAGTGCGCACCGCGCCGCCGGCAAGCGCTGCCGCTCATGATCTAGAGGCACTTGAGCGCACCCTGACCGTGCTTGAAGAAAAGCTGTTCGCCACGCTCACTGCCGCCGCTCCTGAAGAGTTGCTGGTGGGGCTCAAGGAGCACGCAGCGCGCGAGCTGGCTCCCTATCGCAGCCGCATGGGAACAGTGCAATTGCGCCAGGTGGAGCAGCAGTTTGTGCAAAAGCAATTGCTGGTGCACTATGGTTTGCCGCGTCTCAGCCTGTTCTATATGAGCCAGCAATGACCGCGCCCGCAACCACGCTCGTGCAGATTGAAAAGCCCGTCTATGGCGGCGCATTTCTGGCGCGCATTGAGGGCAAGGCGGTCTTTGTGCCTCACACGCTGCCCGGCGAACAGGCACGCGTGCGCATCGTGGAAGACAAGCGGGGCTACGCAACCGCGGAGTGCGAAGAGATTGTTGCAGCAGCAGATGAGCGCATTGTGCCCGCATGTCGCCATTTCGGCGCATGTGGCGGCTGCCAGTACCAGCACGCAGGATACGAAACGCAGCTCAAGCTGAAGCAGACGATTCTGCGCGAGACGCTGGAGCGCGGCGGCGTGCGCGCGCCCAATGAAATTGGCGTGCTAGCGGCAGATCCGTGGGGCTATCGAAATCGCATCCGGCTGGCTTTTGGTGCGGCAGGGAATCCCGGCTATCGCGGTCGCCGTTCACATGCGGTGATTCCAGTGAGCGAGTGCCCCATCGCCACTCCGTTGCTCCTGCAGGGCGCTCAGGCGGTCGCGGAGGTTGCGCGCCAGTTTGCGCCCGCACTGCGCCCAACAGAGTTGGCTCTCTTTTGCAATGCGGACGAGTCCGCACTGCTGGCGAGCTTGTTTGTCAATCACCCTACGAAGCTCAACTTCGATGAGTTCGCGCGCAGCGTCGCCGATCGCATTTCCACGCTGAAAGGCATCGAGCTTGTGGTCGAGGGCCGCGCGAGCCAGCCAGCACGCACTCTTGCGCGCTGGGGAGCGGACTCTCTCGCTTACCGCGCGGCAGGTTTCGACTATCGCGTGGATCACGGCGCATTTTTCCAGGTGAATCGCTGGCTTGTGGATGCGCTG
>JAJYBT010000539.1 GCA_021778875.1 Acidobacteriota bacterium
CTTGAAGTGTGCTCCGGGCAGCGCTGCTGCTGCCCGGGTTTTGCCTCTTGGCCCAATCTTTTTGTCAGGAAACAGGCGATCAGCTTGAGGAGGATCAGCTTGATGAAGGGTATCCTGAAGTTCCGGCTCGGCGCTGCGGTGGCCGCGGGAATTTTTCTGGTAGCTGGCTGTGGCAGCGGAGGCGGCTCGACCGCGACTCCCGGGAGTGGTGTGCAGCCTGCATCTGCGCCTGTCATTACTACAACTGCGGCGCAGAATAGTGCTGTTGTGGTGAAACTCACCTCTGCCACTTCCGGAGCGACCATCTATTACACCCTGGATGGCTCGACGCCGACTACGTCGTCGCAGATTTACGAAGCGCCATTTCTGGTTGCTTCAAATCAAACGGTGAACGCGCTTGCCGCGGCTTCGGGTTACTCAGACAGCTCCGTCACCAGTCAGACGTTCTCGCCGAACATCCCTTCAGGCACGCTGGTGTGGAGCGACGAGTTCTCGAACTCGACCAACGCCGAATCCCAACCGAACCCCGCGGTGTGGACTTACGACACGGGATCGAGCGGCTGGGGCAACAACGAACTGGAAGACTATTGCGGTTGGAATTCATCGGCTTCGCCTTGCTCGCCGTCGATGCCTAATGCTTATCTGGGCACGGACGGATATCTGCACATCGTGGCCGCGCAGCCTTCAGCAGGTGTCTACACCTCAGCACGCATGAAGACGCAGGGGCTGTTCAGCTTTCAATACGGACGCATTGAATTCCGGGCTGAAGTTCCCGAAGCGCAGGGATTCTGGCCCGCGGCATGGCTATTAGGCAACAACATCGCCACTGTCAAATGGCCGGCCTGCGGCGAGATGGACGTACTGGAGCGCGTGAACGCAGCGACAGTGCCGGATTGGAATAAGGGATCGATCCACGGCGCAGGATTTACCGGCATGGGTACTCGATACGATTTTCCTTCAGGTGAGACCGCGGCCACGTGGCATACCTACGGCATGATCTGGAGCAAGGGCAGCGTTTCGTATTACGTCGACGATCCTACGAATCCATACGTCACCTATACGCCGTCTAGCGTGAGTGGTCTTAGCGGCGCAGCCTGGCCGTTCGATAACGGGCCGGCTTTCATTATCCTCAACCTTGCCGTGGGTGGCTCCTGGCCGGGATCGCCCAATAGCAGCACTCCATTCCCATCAGAGATGCTGGTGGACTACGTGCGGATTTATACAAACTAAGCTTTCGCGATCCCTATGCTTCCGCTTGCTTGAGGCGCGGGCACACACAATGCAGAGCTTTTGAGTAAACCGTTCCAGCGCCAGCAATCCGGCCGTTTGCAGTGCGGAACAGAAGGAATGGTAACGATGTCCCGATGGCTGCGCTGCCTTGCCGGCATAATAGTTGTTGCGAATCTGACTGCCGCTGCGGCAGCCCAAAGTACAGCGGTCGATCAGACGCCAGGCGATCCTGCGTCCAGCACCTCCCGTACACTCGTCTGGAGCGATGAGTTCAACGGTCCAAATAACAGCTCTCCCGACACGGCAAAATGGATCGTGGTGAATAACGACTCGGGCTACGGCAACAAGGAGCTTGAGTACTATACCGCTCGCACGGCGAATGTCCACGAGCAGAATGGCTCACTGGTGATTACCGCCCGCCGCGAAAAGTACGTGGGAACGGATGGACAGACGCGGCCCTATACATCGGGGCGCATTGAGTCGCGCGGCCACTTTGAGATGAAGTACGGGCGCGTTGAAGCTCGCATCAAGCTGCCGAAAGGGCAGGGAATCTGGCCGGCGTTCTGGATGCTGGGCAGCGACTTCGAACGCAGCGGCTGGCCGGCTTGTGGTGAGATCGACATCATGGAGAACGTGGGGTACGAGCCCTCGAAGGTGCACGGCAGCCTGCACGGGCCGGGCTATTCGGGCGGCAATCCGCTGACCGGAATCTACACACTGCCCAAACCGGCCCGTTTCAGCGACAGCTACCACGTGTTCGCTGTGGAGTGGGAGCCGCGCGCTATCCGTTTTTACGTGGACAACATTCTTTATGAGACGCAAACACCGGACAATGTTCCTGCCGGCCATCGGTGGGTTTTTGACCATCCATTCTTTGTAGTTCTTAACGTTGCAGTGGGAGGTTTCTGGCCCGGCTCCCCCGACGCGACAACCAGGTTTCCCCAAAGCATGCTGGTCGATTATGTGCGTGTCTATCGGCTAGGGGATGGGCTCACTGGTCAAGGCAAGCCCTGATACGCGCATTGCCGCAAATGATTGATACTGCTTGCTGTTGTACGACCCGGCTGGCTTTTCTTTACCGCACTGCGGCGCGGATTCGCGCGGCCCCGCAAAGTCTTCTTCCTTTGCGCCTCTCAAGGTGCTATGATTCTCCCTTATAAATTCCCCAAGCTGAAAGCCTGAGCCTTCGGCAGAGAATGCTCTTTTGCCAGCAGGGCTGGATCTCCAGTACGAAGCTCTTGCGGGGATGGCGCGGCAGGCGAGAATGCATTTTGGCGCATCGTGGGAAAAGGCAGAGGCCCCGGGCATGTCTGTGTCTCCGGAACCGGATTCGGCGCAAGCACCTTCAGGCAACTTTCATGAGGAACGCCTGGAACTACAGCGCGTTCTGAACGATGTCGAGTTCAGCCGCTCAACCAACCTGGTGCGCTTCCTCTCTTACATCTGCAACAAATACTTCGACGGCCAGGCCGATGAGATCCGCGAATTTTCGATTGCGGTGGAAGCTCTCGGCCGCCGGGAGTCCAGCTTCGACTCTCACGTGGATCCCATTGTCCGCGTCACCGCCCGCTCGCTGCGCAAAAAGCTGAGCGAACTCTACAACAGCGAATGGAAAGACCATCCCCTCCAGATTGTGCTGCCGCTGGGCCACTACGTTCCAGAGTTTGTGCGCCGTGACAATACTGGACTGCTCGCAGACGCTGGCTCGCTGGATGCAGCCGAAAAAGAGATCTCTGCCGCTGCGGCAACAGGTTCCGCGGATCGAGCGCCCGCGCGATCCAATACGCGAGCCAGAGTGCTCGGCATTCTGCGCAGCCCCATCCTGAAGCTGGCTCTTGGCCTTGCCGCAGCCGCCGGTGTCTTTATCGCAGGCTACTTCTGGGGCACACACACCAAGCGTATCCAACCGCCGGCGACACAAGGATTTCAATGGGGCGAGCCGGTGTGGAGCGACGAATTCAATGGCGCGGCGCAGCAGCTTCCCGATCAGGCAAATTGGACTTACGACACGGGCAGCCACGATGAGATCGGAAATCAAGGCTGGGGCAATCGCGAGATGGAGACCTACTGCGCGCCGAGTGGCGCCAATCCTCCGGGTTGCGATCTGCATCGGCCTAACGCATTTCTCGACGGTCACGGGCACCTGGTGCTGCGTGCCATGCGCAACCCCGACGGTAGATGGACATCGGCTCGCATCACCACGCGCGGGCTCAAGGAATTTCAGTACGGCCGCATCGAAGCACGAATGAAACTGCCGGTTGGGACCGGATTGTGGCCTGCATTCTGGATGCTGGGTTCCAACTATCTCACGACGGGATGGCCAGCGTCAGGCTCGGTGACGATCGCGGAGAATGTCGGGTTCACGCAGCGCACAAACGGCCTCGGTCCCACGACG
>JAJYBT010000540.1 GCA_021778875.1 Acidobacteriota bacterium
AGCAGCTTCGCCGCGCCCTCGCCGAGGGAATCGACGCAGCCACCTTCACCAGCTCCTCCAGCGCCACGCATCTCGCGGAAGCAGCAAAGCAGGCCGGCATCGCCTTCCCATTCGCAGACGTTCCAGCAGTCTCCATCGGCCCCATCACCAGTCAGACTCTGCGCGAATTAGGCTGGCCGCCAGCCGCCGAAGCCAACCCCTTCGACATCCCCGGCCTCATCGCCGCCGTCGCTAGCTTGCTGACCCGCTGACCCGCTGACCGGCTAACTCCGCGAGCGCCGCTCAATCACGACGACCACGTCTTATCCTTCGATCGGCACAGCGGCTCCAGATTGCACTTGTCGCACTTGGGCTTGCGCGCATCGCACACCTGCCGTCCGTGATGGATGAGCTGATGCGAGAAGCTGATCCAGCGCTCCTGCGGCAGCACCTTCATCAGCTCCTGCTCCACCTTTTGCGGCGTGTCGCCCTTGGCCAGCCCCAGCCGCCGCGCAATGCGAAACACATGCGTATCCACCACTACGCCCTCGGCCTTGCCGAAGCAAACACCCAGCACCACATTGGCAGTCTTCCGCGCCGCGCCCGGCACGGTAGTCAGCTCCGCCAGCGTCTGGGGCACCTTGCCGCCAAACTCCTCGGTAATCTTCTTCGCCGCGCCCTGAATTGACTTCGCCTTGTTGCGAAAGAAGCCGGTTGTCCGAACCAGCGCCTCAAGCTCAGGCAGCGTAGCCTTGGCCATTGCCGCCGCAGTAGGGAAGCGACGAAACAATTCCGGCGTCACCTTATTCACCCGCGCGTCCGTACACTGCGCGGAAAGAATCGTCGCCACCAACAGTTCCCAAGGCGAGCGATGGTCCAGCGCGCACTCCACATCGGGATACGCCTCGTCCAGCCCCTTCAGAATCGCCGCAACGCGCTCCGGCGCAAGGTCGCCGCATGAGGCAGTCTGGCGATTTGGCCGCTTCGCGGCGGTCTTCGTCGTGGCGGATTGTTTGCGAGAAGCTGTCTTTTTGGCCAGCATGGTTGCGAGTGTATTCCTGCCTGCGAGCAAATGATTTCAACGAGCAGCGGGCGCCCGTGGTCGGAGCTTCAATCTCTCCTCGTTCCCGAGGAGCTTTGCTCACTAAAACTCCGCATCTTCATCGAGCGTTCAAGGCATGTCTCCACAAATGCATGGATTTTTTCATTCGGCGCTAAAGCTTGCCTTCGAGCCACCCGCCCAGCTTCTCCACCGGCAGCCGCAGCCCCAGGAAGAACTGCCCAAACAGCGCATACACCGCGCTCACCTCATCAAAGCGCATCTCGTAAATCAGCTTCTTGAAGACCACCGGGTCCTCGGCGAACAGGTCCACGCCCCACTCCCAGTCGTCCATGCCAATCGAACCAGGAATAATCTGCTTCACCACGTCGCCATAGCGCCGCCCGATCAGCCCATGCAGGTGCATCATGCGCTGGCGCTCGGCAAAGGGAACCGTGTACCAGTTCTTGTCCTCGCCGCGCTTGCGGTCCATGGGATAAAAGCACAAGTACTTTGCCTCCGGCACAGCAGGGAAGAGCCGCGGCTTCATCGCTTCGGCTCCGCGCTTCAGCGAGGCCTCCACCTCGGCATTCCACTCCGCCGTGTGCATCTCAAATCCCTTCTCCGACGCCGCCTCATACGTCTTCCGGCTGGACTCGTACAGCCCCAGTTCCACCACCGACACATACGAGTGCCGCTGTTCGAGAAAGTCGTAGAACTCCGTCTGGGCCAGATCCAGCTCCACCTGGTTCAGCGCCTCCATCGACTCCCGGAAATGCACCACAATCAAGTCGCCCTTGTGGCCCAACTGTGAATACACCGCCGTTTGCACCGGCCCATCCGCACCGGCGCGCTCCATTCCTCTCAGCGTTGCAACAGCCTCGCCCGCAATGCGCGTGCGTTCGCCCTCCGCGCAGGAGCGCCACGCCTTCCAGTCAAAGCGGAAAAACTGATGCAGCAGGCAAGAGCCTTCAAGAGTCAGCGGAACAGGGGGAAAGTCAGCCAATGGAACCACCTCGCAGATTTCGTGCAACACCCCTCATCCTAGCAAAAGGCGAAGCCGCATCCTCCTGTCCATCGCTGCGCATGGCGCTCATTGCGGGATTGACCCCGCCCCGGGCCTATATACTGAATTGGCCCATGACCGAAAGAATCCTTGCATTCCTTGTGCAATTTATTACGCGTGTCATCGATATGGGCGGGTACGCCGGAATTGTCGCACTGATGGGCATCGAATCGGCCTGCATCCCGCTCCCCTCTGAAATCATCATGCCCTTCGCCGGATACCTGGTCTATCTGGGCCACTTCAGCCTGTTCTGGGCCGCCACCATGGGCGCCATCGGCTGCAACCTCGGCTCGGTCGTCGCCTACTGGATCGGAGCCAAAGGCGGCCGCCCACTCGTCGAGCGCTACGGCAAGTGGGTCCTGATGAGCCGCCACGACCTCGACCGCATGACCTGGTTCTTCCAGAAGTACGGTTCCATCACGGTCCTTATCGCGCGTCTGCTGCCGGTCGTGCGCACATTCATCGCTTTCCCGGCGGGCATTGCGAAGATGCCGCAGTGGCGCTTTCACATCTATACTTTTGTGGGCTCATGGCCGTGGTGCTTTGGCCTGGCCTATGTGGGCATGAAGCTGGGCGAAAAGTGGCACACCGACCCGCGCTTTGAGCAGGCATTCCATCGTTTTCACCTGGTCGTTGAAATTGCGCTCGTCGCGGGCATCGTCTGGTTTGTCTGGGCGCACATCAACCGCAACAGCCAGCGGGAGGCAGCATGAGCCCCGTGCGGGATAAGATGCCGCCCAGCGGCGTACACTGTGTAGTCTGATCGAATTCGAATCGATGCGGTCTTTCTTGAAATGCAGCAGCAAACAAAGGAAGGTTAGGAGAAGCAATGGCAACTGAAGAAAAAGGCGGCCAGCAGACTGCCGATGCGTCACAAATTGCGCCCGCCAAGGGCAAGCTGGGAGTGATGGTGGTCGGCCTGGGTGCCGTGGCCACTACGATGATCGCCGGTGTCGAGGCCGTCCGCCGCGGACTCGCCAAACCCATCGGCTCGCTTACGCAGATGGGCACCATTCGCCTGGGCAAGCGCACTGAAAACAAGTCGCCGCTGATCAAGGATTTTGTTCCGCTGGCTGATCTGAATGACGTCGTCTTCACCGGCTGGGACATCTTCGAGGACAACGTCTACGAGTCCGCGGCCCACGCCAAGGTGCTGGACAAGGAAACCCTCGACCAGCTCAAGCCCTATCTGGAAACCATCAAGCCCATGCCCGCGGTCTTTGACCAGTACTACGTCAAGCGCCTGCACGGCACCCACGTCAAGAAGGGCAAAAACAAGCGCGACCTCGCGGACCAGGTCATCGCCGACATCCGCAACTTCAAGAAGACCGTAGACCGCGTTGTCATGATCTGGTGCGGCTCAACGGAAATCTTCCTCGAACCGACAGCGGTGCATCAGACCATTGAGGCGTTTGAGAAGGGCCTTGAGAGCAACGACATCGGCATCGCGCCCTCGCAGATTTATGCCTACGCGGCGCTGTCTGAAGGCGTGCCCTTCGCCAACGGCGCGCCCAACCTCACCGTCGATGCCCCCGCGCT
>JAJYBT010000541.1 GCA_021778875.1 Acidobacteriota bacterium
GCGTTTCTGTATATGTATGCCGCGGCGGACGCGACGCCGCTGTTTCTGCTGGCGGTGGCGGACTATGTGCGCACCAGCGGCGACACGGCGTTTCTGGCGGCGCATCGCGAGGCGGTGGAGAAGGCGTGGGCCTTTGAGACGGACCCGGCGCACGATACGGATCACGACGGCGTGTATGACAACTCGCAGGGCACGGGCTGGGTGGAGAGCTGGCCCTCCGGCATGCCGCACCAGGAGGTGTACCTGGCGCTGCTGGACGAGCAGGCCAGCGCGGCAATGGCGGAGATGGAAGGCTGGCTGAAGGATGCCGGCAAGGCGCGAGCCGCGCAGGAGCGCGCCGACAAGCTGGCCGGGACAATCGAGGCCGAGTACTACGACGGCGCGAAGGGCTGCTACGCCTTCAGCCGCAACCTGGATGGCTCGCAGGACCGCACGCGGACGGTGTATCCGGCGGTGGCGTGGTGGAGCGGCAAACCGGTGCTGACGCATGGGGACGAGTGTCTGCGGCAGTTTGCGGCAGCAACGCTGAACACGGACTGGGGCCTGCGCGATGTGGCCAACGACGAGGCGTTCTACGACGGGATGAGCTACCACCAGGGCTCGGTGTGGCCGCTGTTCACGGGCTGGGGCGCGCTGGCGGAGTATCGCGGCGGGCAGCCGCTGGCGGGCTACCAGATGTTGATGGAGAATGCCGGGCTGACGCGGGCGCAGGACCTGGGCGCGGTGACGGAGCTGCTGTCGGGCGACTTCTTTGTGCCGTTCGGTCGAAGCACGAGCCATCAGCTGTGGTCGAGCGCGATGGTGATTACGCCGGCGCTGCGCGGACTGTTTGGGCTGGCGGTGGATGCCGGGGCGGGAACGGTGACGGTGGATCCGCAGCTGCCGGCACGGTGGGAGCATGCGGCGGTTCGGCATGTGCGCGTGGGCGCGGAGACGGTGGACGTGCTGTTTGCGCGCGCGGGAGGCGAGCTTACGGTGACGCTGCAGGGCGCGAGCGGCGTGAAGCTGCGCAGCACCAGCGCGGGTGCGCGGCAACTGGGCGAGTCGAAGGTGGCGATTGCGCTGAAGCCGGTGGCGGTGGACCTGGCGTACCGGGCGCCACTGCCGGGGAATCGCACGGCGGCTGCGCGGGTGCTGAGCGAGCGCTACGAGGCCGGGCGGCTGACGCTGACGCTGGAGGGACAGGCCGGATCAGAGATGCGGCTGCCGTTGGTGGAGAATGCCGCGGGGCTGAAGCTGACGGCGCAGGGCGCGGAGCTGCATCGTGGTGCGGGCGATGCCGGGTGGCTCCTGGTGCGCTTTGCCGAGGGCAGCGGCTGGAAGACGGCAACCGTGACGCTGAGCTGGTGATGGTGCGGGCTGGGGATGTACGGACTCGTGCCCGTACCCTTGCAGGCTGATGTTGTAGCGCTGATGCAGAGCGTTCCCAGGTCTCAGAAGCGAGACCTGGGGCACCCGGCACCCGGCACCCGGCAGAGACGGCGCATGCGGGAGGGCTTCCTTGTGCGGCACAGGCGCGGATGTGGCTCCGCGCCTGCGCTGGGATGAGACGGACTCAGGCTATCACTTCGTGATAGAGCCTGTAGGACTCGTCCTGGATGGCCGGGAAGGGCTTGAGGGCGAGCTTGCCGGCGCTGGTTTCCACCTGCCAGTTGCTGGAGCCCGTGCCGAGCTGGCGGGCGGCGAGCAACTGCGAGCGCTGGATGGAGCCCTCACCGGGGTTGATGGCGAACAGCGCGAGAGAGCCGTGCTTGATGGCCATGAGGTTGGGATGCTGCGGATCGACGGCGTGCAGGGTGAGCGGCACGTCGAACTCCAGCGCGATGCGGTCTCCGTTTATCCATGTGCGGTTGACGGTGGCGAAGCGGCCGGGGGTGAGATCGGTGGCGAAGCGCTTGCCGTTGATGGAGAGGACGGTCTTCGGTCCGGCCCATGCGGGGATGCGGAAGCGCATGGCGAAGGTGGCGTCGCGGTCGGCGGTGAGCTCGAACTGCGTGTGGTTGGCGTGCGGATACTCCGTGCGCTGGGTGAGGCTGAGGCTGGCGCCGTGCTGGCGCCAGGAGAGGCGCGACGGAACGTAGAGGTTGACGTAGATGCCGCGCTCGTCGTGGAAGTACGAGCTGATGCCGTAGTCGGCGGTGATCTGCGGGAAGGTGCCGGAGCAGCAGGGCCACTTGTCATGGTGGTAGCCCTTGTGCGCATGCATGTTGTAGTCGGAGTAGTAGAAGCTGGAGCCGTCTTCCTTGAGCGGCTTGGCGCCGAGGATGGTGTTGTAGAGGACGCTCTCCATGCTGTCGCCGTAGCGGCTGTCGCCGGTGACGGCGAGCAGATAGCGGACGATCTTGAAGTGGCCGTAGGCGCCGCAGGGGGTCTCAAAGCTGGCGTGGGACCTGGTGAGGCTCTCGCCCACCTCGCCGCTGCCGGGGGTGCGGAAGAGCTCGTCGGGACCCCAGCCGCCGGTGGCGAAGCTTTGCGTATCCACCAGGAAGCGGAAGCCGTTTTGCGCGGCGCGCAGGTGCTGCTGGGTGCCCATGACCAGATAGGTCTGCATGGCGGAGCTGAAGGCGTTGACGTGGCTGTAGGCGTGCTCGCCGGGCAGGACGTTTTCTCCGCGAGAGAGCGGGCCGAAGTAGAAATCATCCTCGACGAAGCGCTGGGCAAGGGTGCGATAGCGCGGATTGCCGGTGAGGCGATAGGCGAGGAAGAGATTCTCAGGCAGGGTGTAGGTTTCGTCCCAGCAGTAGGCGATGTCCTTGTGGGGGCGGGCGTACTGCTCCTTGCGGGAGAGCGCCTTCTCGGGCAGGTGCGGCAGCACGGCATCGGTGGCGGCGGAGTGCACGGCCAGCGCGCTGGAGTCGCCGGCGAAGCGGGAGGCGTCGATCAGGCCACAACTGGTCTTGTCATAGGTGTAAGCGGGCAGGTGGTAGTTGTCATAGAACTGCGAGCAGACGGTGGGCGCGAAGCCCTGGACGAGGCGCTGAACCTTCTGCTGCGTGGGCTTGTGTCCGGTGACGGCGTAGGCGCGTGCAAGCCCGGAGAGATACTGGCCAAAGCTGTGGCCGGGAACAAAGCCGTGAAAGCTGCCGGTGCCGTTGAAGGCGGGATCGACGTCGTACCAGCCGCCCATGTCCGCGCCGGGGGCCTTCATGCCGGCGAGCTGGCGGAAGGGCTTGAGCAGGCTGTCCTCATTGAGGCCGAGGAAGAAGGCGTGGTTGGTGTCGAACTGCTGGCGCATGGGGCCTTCGAGCAACTCGACCTGGTTGTACTCAAACGTGCGAATGGAGGGCGTGACGGCCACTGCGGCCGTGCTGGAGGACTGCGCGGCGGCCAGAGCCTTCCGGGGCCTGGCGGCCAGCGCAGCCGCGCCGGTGGCCGCGCCGAGGGCGAGGAAATTTCTGCGAGTGTACTTCATAGATCGCTTTCACCTGCTGCCATAAGTTTAGGCCTACGGACTGAGAAAAATCACGGTCGCAACCACGTGAGCCACATCCTGGAGAAGCTGGGCGTGGCGGACCGGACAGAGGCCGTATCGACGGCACTGCAACAGGGCGTGATTTCGACCACGTAACCGCGTGCTTCGGCAGGCAGAACGAAGAAGGCCCGGCATCGCGAGTAGATCGG
>JAJYBT010000542.1 GCA_021778875.1 Acidobacteriota bacterium
CATCGCGCCGCTTTCCTCAACGGCGAAGTGCCAGAGGATTTATCCGCAATTCGCGTAACCGATGCTCACGAATAGTCCAGCAACCTCCTGCACCGAACAACCGGGAACAACTCTGCTCTATTCCCTGCTCCCTATTCCAGTTTCTCTGTGCCCTCCATCACCCAGCCGCCAATCCTCATCCGATAAAATCAGAGTGAGGAATCCTGAAAAATGTCTCGTAAAAAGCTCATCGCCGCCAATTGGAAGATGTACAAGACGCCTGCCGAAGCCAAAGAGTTTGTCAATGCCTTTCTGCCCCTCGTCGCCGGCCACACCCGCGACGAAATCGCGCTCTTCCCATCGCCTGTACTTCTGCCCACGGTAACCGCTGCATGCAATGCCTCCAACGTCGCCGTCGGCTGCCAGAATATCCACTTCGCCGAGGAAGGCGCCTACACCGGCGAGACCTCCGTCGGCCAGCTCAAGGCCGTCGGCGGAACCCACACACTCATCGGCCACTCCGAGCGCCGCCAGTACTTCGCCGAGACCGACGAAATCGTCAACAAGAAGCTCCACACCGCGCTCAAGCACGGCCTCATTCCCGTCGTCTGCATCGGCGAAGTGCTCGCCGAGCGCGAGGCCGGCAAGACCGCCGACGTGCTCAAGACGCAGGTCACCGGCGCATTCGCCGGCATCACGCCCGAAGCCGCCGCGCCCATCGTGATTGCATACGAGCCCGTCTGGGCCATCGGCACCGGCAAAACCGCCACGCCCGAGATGGCCGTCGAAGCCCACAAGATCATCCGCGCTGAAGTCGCCAAGCTGCTCGGCCCCGCCGTCGCCGCCAACATGCGCATCCTCTACGGCGGCAGCGTCAAGCCAGACAACGCCACCGCCCTCTGCGGCCAGGAAGAAATCGACGGCGCGCTTGTCGGCGGAGCCAGCCTCAAGCCTGACTCCTTCACCGCAATCGTCAAGTACTAGGTATTTGACCGTTTGAAGTCGTACCAACTCTGGGTGCCCCAGGTCTCGATTTTGAGTCCTGGGAAAGGATGCACTCAAGAAACAAAATCACGCGATCAAAGACTTGGAGCAATCCCGCGCGCGTTCAGCCGCGAATTCACTCTTCGCGGCTGAATGCGCAGCGGCACAACAAGCTTCCCCATGCCCAAATCCTCAGCGCGCAGCCACCACAAACCGCAGCTCCCGCCGGCAGGTCCGCCCACCGTCTCGCCGCGCTGGCTCGCCGCCGCCATCGGCCTCACTTTGGTCGCCGCCGTCTTCTGCGGATGGGCCGCGCTCTGCTTCGTCTTCTGGCAGGGCAGTTGGCAACTGCTCTACCACCCCGCCAAAGCCGTCCCACGCACGCCCGCCAGCGCAGGTCTTTCATTCGACGCGCTCGGTTTTGCCGCTACTGAAGCTGGTAACCCACAGCTTCACGGCTGGTGGATTCCCGCCGCGCCCGATGCGGCCAACGCCCGCTACACTGCCGTCTATCTCCACGGAGCCAACGGCAACCTCGCCAACACCGTTGATGCTTTGGCCCGCCTGCACGCAGCCGGCCTCAACATCCTTGCCTTTGACTACCGCGGTTATGGAGAAAGCCTCTCCGCCCGGCCCAGCGAGGCCCGCTGGCGCGAAGACGCCGAATCGGCCCTCGCTTATCTCACCGGCACACGCCACATTCCCGCCGCGTCCATCATCTTTATCGGTGAGGACCTGGGCGCCAACCTCGCTCTTCAGGTTGCTGCCGCCCACCCTCAACTGGCCGGCGTCGTCCTCTGCAATCCGCTCGAAGACCCTCTCAGCGCAGTCTTCAACGACCCCCGGGCGCATCTCGTCCCCGCACACCTGCTCCTGCGCGACCGCTTCGACCTCAACGGCCCCGCCGCAAGCCTTCGCATCCCTTCGCTGTGGATGGATTCAACGCAGCCCGGCATCCAGTCGCCGCAGGGCCAGTCACGGCAAGATGAGCCGCCTGCCTACCGTCGTGTCACCGCGCCCAGGGAGTTCGTCGCAACCGGCACTTCCTCCGGCGCAGCACAGGACCCGTGCGCCGCACTTACCCTCTGGCTCAAAAGTCTTCCAGCGGAAACTAACTCGCAACAATAACTCCCGCAGTTATCGCGGTATGTCGCGGTGCAGCGCCTTCACCCGGTAGCCGGCCTTCTTCAGGCGCCTGCTCATTTCCTCGGCCATCATCACGCTGCGGTGCTGGCCTCCCGTGCAGCCAAAGGCCACGGTCAGATAACTCTTGCCTTCCCCTACATAGTGCGGCAATAGGTAGAGCATCAGGTCGGTAACTTTGCCCAGAAACTCCTCCGTCTGCGGAAAGCCGCGCACATAGGCGGCCACTTTCGGGTCCTTGCCTGTCTTCTTGCGAAACTCTGGCACAAAGTGAGGATTGGGCAGGAACCGCACATCGAACACCAGGTCCGCATCCAGCGGCACGCCATTCTTGAAGCCAAAGCTCAGGCACGACACCAGCAGCCGCTTCGCCTGGTCCTCGTGGTCAAAGCGCGACTGGATATGCGCTCGCAACTCGTGCACATTGAAGTTTGATGTGTCGATCAGGGTATCCGCCATATTGCGGATAGGGTCGAGCAATTGCCGCTCTTCCACAATCGAGCGCGATACAGTCTCGGAGCCGCGCAGCGGATGCGGCCGCCGCGTCTCAGAGTAACGCCTCACCAGCACCGCATCCTGCGCGTCCAGGAACACCACGCGCGTGGGCAGCACTTCCTTCACGCGCTTCAGAATGTCCGGCAGCCGATCCAGCGTCGGCCCCTCGCGCACATCCACCACAATCGCCGCGCGCTCCACGTCCTTTGACTTGCCCACCAGTCCGGCAAACTCAATCAGCAGTTCCAGCGGCAGATTGTCCACCGCATGGTAGCCCAGATCCTCGAAAGCCTTCAGCGCGGAGGCTTTCCCTGAACCGGAAATTCCGGTCACAACAACCAGTTCCTTGCGTGGTTTGTTCACTGCTCTGGCGGGTTTGGCAGGCGGGCGCTTCGGTCCCCTGCGAGGCGCTGGTCGTGATGGCATCATGCGCTCATCCTACACTGGATAACGGCTGCTGCGACACGGTACCATCGCCAGGCACAAAAAGCCAAGGTGCGAGCCGCAGCCCGCACCCTTGCCTTCAACGCAAATCAGCGCTTCCGCAGCAACCGCCGGCCTTACGGAATCGCCACCAGTTCCATCTGTCCGTCCCGCCGCCGATGCAGCACATACAAATCCCCTGAAGGATTGTGGAAGATCAGCAGGTCGCGGTCGCGGAATTCCGTGTCCTTCACAGCCTCTTCGATCGTCATGGGACGCATCGCAAACGCCTCTCCGTTGTTCACCACGTGCGGCTCCACCACCGCCGCGCTGGCCGGAAACGAGTGCACCGCAATCGCGGCTCGGGCATTCTTCTGCGCCAGCTTTCCATTTCCCGCGGCCTTCTCCGCCGGTTCGGCAGCGCGCGTCTTGGCCCGGGTCACCGGAGGAGCGGTCAGCACCTTCTCCAACGTGGGCAGCCGCTTCCGCTCCACGCGGCGGTCGCGATAGCGCTGCGCCTGGTGCAGGGCGTGGTCAATCGCCTCCCGCAAGGCGCCCTCGAGGCTGTCGCCTTTGCCCGCGGCCACGATCGTCTG
>JAJYBT010000543.1 GCA_021778875.1 Acidobacteriota bacterium
GCACGCGAGATTGACCTGACTCCGTGGACTGTGGAGATGCCGCTGGAAGAAGGCCAGCGCGCCTTTGATCGCATGGCGGACGCTCCGGGCGACACGCTGAAGATGCTGCTGCGCGTAAGACAAAGCCACGCCTGAGAAGGCAGGTTCCTGTGAGCTCTGCGGTCGCGGAACTTTCTCTTCTGCTGCGGGGCAAGGGATGCCTAGAGCGCACGTTGGCTTGCTTTCAATCAGGTGGGGATGCACCGGGCCGGTTGCCCAGCGATGATGCTACCGGACACGTCTGCTGCTGATGTGCCTGCTCCTCTTCTGTTTTGGCCAGGTGCGGGCCGAAGATGCATGTTGGCCTGTATAGTGTTTTTGCGCAGTATTCCCGTCTGTCTTCCTCAAAGGGAGGTTTCATGCACCGCCGTGCTGTACTGAAACTGGCAGCCTGCAGCGCAGGCGCGCTCGCGCTGGAACATGTCGCTCCCGCCCTGCCGCGGTACCAGCCGATTCTTGACGGTCACATTCATCTCTTCGATACCAATCGGCCCGGCGGTGTTCCCTGGCCGACGAAGGACGACACTGCGCTGTACAAGCCTGCTCTGCCGGAACGGTATGAGGCGCTGAGCGCACCTTTCGGCATTGTCGGCGCCGTTGCGGTGGAAGCAAGTCCGCTGGCCACAGATAATGAATGGCTGCTGAACGTTGCCGAGCGGCATCCGGTGATTGTGGGCATCATCGGCGACCTAGTGCCGGGTACGCCGTCGTACTTGACGGATCTGGACAGGCTGCACGCGAATCCGTTGTTTCGCGGCTTTCGCTACGGCAATCTGTGGAGCCGTGATCTGGCCGCCGATATCGACAAGCCGGGGTTTGTGGATGGACTGAGGGCACTGGCGCAGGCGGATCTTGTTTTTGAGAGCGCCAACCCGGACCCGCGCCTGATCCGCGCCATTCTTAACGTGGCCCAGCGCGTGCCCAGCCTGCGCATCGTTGTGGACCACCTTCCGCATGCTCCTATTCCTCCGGCACAAGCCGCGCGGCAGGAGTACCTGGCGAACCTGCGCCGTCTGGCGGAGTACCCAGGCGTCTTCGTCAAGCTCTCTGAGATTCCGGTTCTGCTGAACGGAAGGCTTGTGACCGATGCTGCCTACTATCGCCACTCGCTGGATGCCATCTGGGACCTCTTTGGAGAGGACCGCATCATCTTTGGCAGCGACTGGCCGAACAGCGACCATGTGGCGCCGTTTGCGGAGACGCTTGCGATTGTTCGCGGATATATCGCACAGAAATCGCCTGCCGCGCAGGACAAGTACTATTTCCGCAACTCCATTGCCGCGTACAGATGGAAACCGAGGAGACCGGATCAGTCTGTTGCGTAGAAACGGATGGATCCGGTCTGCGGGAAACTTGCTGGAAGACCACTGCTGATGCTACGAGGTATCGAGCTTGCACATGGATCGCTCCACCATGATTCAGACACCATCTACGGCACAGCATGCAGCCACGGGGGACGTGCACGACGCGGAAGGTGAAGTGCCCAACGCGACGGATCGCGCCATTCGACGGGCGATGAAGCGCCTGACGCCTTACCTGATGCTGATGTATGTCGTCTCGTTCCTGGATCGGGCCAATATCAGCTTTGCCAAACAGGCGCTGCAAGCCAATGTGGGTATCTCAGAGAGCACGTACGCGCTGGCGGCAGGGCTGTTCTTTGTCAGCTACTCGCTCTGTGGATTTCCGAGCAATCTGATTCTGCATCGAATAGGCGCCAGGATCTGGATCTCGTTTCTGATGGTGAGCTGGGGCCTTGCTTCCATGGCTACGATGTTCGTGAGCGGTAGCACGTCGTTCTATGTGCTTCGCCTGATTTTGGGCGTGATGGAAGCGGGCTTCTTCCCCGGTGCAATTCTTTATCTCACGTACTGGTTTCCGAATCGCGTGCGCGGTCAGATCATGGGGCTCTTCTATCTGGGCGTGCCGGTTGCGCTTATCTTTGGCGGGCCGCTCTCAGGCCTGCTGCTCGACATGCGGCCGTGGGGACACCTGCAGAACTGGCAGTGGATGTTTCTGGTGGAGGGCTTTATGGCCGTTGCGCTGGGCGTCTCTTCGTTCTGGTATCTGGATGACAAGCCAGCCAGTGCGCGGTGGTTGCCGGAAGAGGAAAAGCAGGCATTGGTGCAGGCGCTCGGCCGGGAAGAAGCGAACCGCAGGGTTGCCGGTCCCGCACGGCTGCTGCCCATGCTGCGCGATCTGCGCGTGATGCAGTTTCTTCTGATTTATGCGCTGATCCAGATGAGCACCTATGGCGCCATCTTCTATCTGCCCACTGAGATATCCGCGCTGATTCACCGGCCTGCCGGATTTGTGGTGGGCCTTGTCTCCGCTATTCCCTGGCTCTGCGCGCTGGGCACCATTTATTGGCTGCCGCGCGCAGCAGACCGCTGGAATGCGCATCGCGTTTGCGCGGCAATGATTCTGCTGCTGTCGGGCATTGCCAGCTTTGTGTTTCCCACGTCCGGGCCGGGTGTGGGGCTGCTGGCGCTTTCCGTTGCTGTGTCAGGATTCATTGCAGTGCAGCCGCTGTTCTGGACCTTTCCCACCGGCTATCTTGCAGACCGGGCCGCGGCTGGCGGCATCGCGCTCATTGGCATGGGCAACCTTGGAGGATTTCTCGCGCCGAATATCAAGGTCTGGACCGACGAATATTTTTCTTCGCAGCGCGCCGGATTGTATCTGCTGGCAGCGTTCACGGTCCTCAATGCTGGCTTGATAGCATGGACACAAAAGCGCCGTACGGATACGAGCGTGCAGGCCGCCTGATGCCATGCACCACGATGCGGCGCGATGGAGCGGCTGCATAGCAACGCGGTTTTTGTGACGCAGCACGGCGTAAGCGTTTGTGTTGACGGCTGCAAAGATCGCGGATCGCAAAGCGGAAGATAGATTTGAAGTACGAGGCATGAGACCAGCATGAAAAGGGATGAGCCGGCAAAAACACAGCGGACACCGGAAGAGAGACTCGACGAGCTAGCGAAGGTTGCCATTCGGATTGGCCTTGGCCTGAAGGCCGGCCAGGAACTTGTGGTGACGGGGCCGATAGACGCGCTGCCCCTGGCGCGGCGCATTACGGCACAGGCATACCTTGCCGGTGCATCGCTGGTTACGACGCTTTACAGCGACGATGAGGCGACGCTGATGCGCTATCGTCTTGCACCGGATGCGAGTTTTGATTGCGCGTCCAAATGGCTTTATGACGGCATGGCTGCGGCTTACAAGAGCGGCGCAGCACGGCTGGCCATCACGGGCGCCAGTCCGCTATTGCTGTCGCAGGAAGATCCGGAGAAGGTGGGCCGCGCGAACAAGGCCGCCTCCATTGCCTATCGGCCGGCACTTGAGCTGATTACGCGCCACGAGATTAACTGGACCATCGTCGCCAGCGCCACGCCCGCCTGGGCATCAGCGATGTTTCCGGAGGACCAGCCCGATGTCGCTTTCAACAAGCTGTGGGATGCCATCTTTCAAACATCGCGCATTGATGTTGCCGATCCTGTTACGGCGTGGAAAGAGCACGATGCAGAGTTGCAGAGGCGTGCGGCCTTCCTGAATGAAAAGCGATACTCGACATTG
>JAJYBT010000544.1 GCA_021778875.1 Acidobacteriota bacterium
CGACGGGGAAATCCTCTTGCAGGGAGTGGACGCAGCGGGCGAGGGCGTCGGCGAGCGTGTCAGACGGCGAGAGGGTGGCGAAGTCCGTGAGCATCACCTCGCGCATGTGGACGGTGTCCACGACGGACTGGAAGAAGACGCCCTGATCCTCAATCTGCGCGCCGATCATGATGAAGAAGCCGGCGATGACCAGCCACGGGCCATGCAGCAGCATGCCGAGAATCATGAGGGCGAGGGCCAGAATCTGGCCGAGGCCGCCGGCGGCGCGCCCTGCCGGTGCCAGCCCATGGGTGCGGGCAAAGCTGCCGCGGAGCAGGCGTCCGGCATCGAGCGGATAGGCGGGCAGGAAGTGGATGACTGCCAGGCCGAACTGCATCCAGACCATGCTGCGGAGCAGGTAGGCGGAGCTGACCCAGGGCTGGTCCAGCAGCCGGATATCGTTGCTGGAGCCGAGGAAGGTGATGACGAGGGCAAGGCCGGTGGCAAAGTTGGCCAGCGGTCCGGCGAAGGCCATGGCAAACTGGCCGATTCCCTTGTTGGCGTTCTCCTGGCTCTCCGGGTTGGCGTAGGCGAACATGCCGCCGATGGGGAGCAGCAGGACAGCGCGCAGGCGCAGGCCCAGCCACGCGGCCACAATCAGGCGGGCGGTTTCGCGCACCAGGATGGCGACGATGAGCGTGAAGAAGAGGCCGAGGCCGCGCAGGATACCGTCTGCGGCGCTGATGCCGAGACAGACGACGGCCAACAGGAGAAAGAAGGCGTGCAGGCGCATCTCCACGCCCATCCACCGGCCGAACGGAATTGACCAGCCTCGCATAGGAGCCATTGTAGAGGCTCAGGGGCAGGGTTGTGTTTCGTTATATGCTGTTTTGCGATGCGCGTAATTGCAGGCAGCTATCGCTCTCGAACGCTGGAGGCTCCGGCGGGGATGGCCACGCGGCCCACCAGTGACCGGCTGCGGGAGACGCTGTTCAATGTGCTGGCGCCGCGGCTGGAGGGAGCGCGCTTTCTGGATCTGTATGCGGGCTCGGGCGCGGTGGGCATTGAGGCGCTGAGCCGCGGGGCGGCGCAGGTGACGTTTGTGGAGCGCGCCCCGGCGGCGCTGAAGGTGCTGCGCGCGAACCTGGCGCGGCTGGGCATTGGGCAGGGGTTTCACCTGCAGCCGGGCAGCGTGGCGGCGTATGTGCGGCGGGGGCATGCGGGGCAGGCGTTTGACGTGGTGTTTCTCGACCCGCCCTACGGCGCCGCTGAGGAGTATGCGGCCACGCTGGGAGCGCTGGGCGGCGCGCCGGCGGTGCTGCTGGCCGCAGGCGCGGTGGTGATTGCCGAGCACCGGCGCAAGGAGAAGCTGGAGGACGCCTACGGCCTGCTGAAGCGCACTCGGCTGCTGGAGCAGGGCGACGCGGCGCTGAGCTTTTACGCGGCCGGGGCGGAAGGCAACGAGCGATAGCCCGCAGGATAAGATGAAACCGCGTCCTGAACGCAAGGAATGATAACCATGAAAATCCATTGCAGTTTAAGTTTGGCGGCGGCGCTGGTGTGTGCCGCTGCGTTGCATGCGCAGAGTGCCGAATCATGGACCATAGGACCGTTTACCCGCCCCGCGGAGGGGAACCCGGTGGTGACGCCGAGGCCGGAGTCGAAGTTTGAGGATCCGATTCTGAAGGCCCCCGTGCAGTGGGAGGCGTTGCACACCTTCAACCCGGCGGCGGTGGTGCGCAACGGCAAGGTGTACGTGCTGTATCGCGCCGAGGACAACACGGGCGCAATGGCGATTGGCGGGCATACGTCGCGGCTGGGACTGGCGGAGAGCAAGGACGGCATCCACTTTACGCGGCTGGGCGAGCCGGTGTTTTACCCGGCGGAGGACGACCAGAAGGCGCGCGAGTGGCCGGGCGGCGTGGAGGACCCGCGCATCGTGGAGTCACCGGACGGGATGTATGTGCTGACGTATACGCAGTGGAATCGCACGACCTACTCGGTGGGCATTGCCACGTCGCGCGACCTGATGCACTGGACCAAGTACGGCCCCGCGTTTTTGACGGCGAAGGGCGGCAAGTATGCGCAGCTGATGTACAAGTCGGCGGGGATTGTGACGCGGCTGGAGAAGGATCGGCTGGTGGCCACGAAGATCGACGGCCTGTACTGGATGTACTGGGGCGAGGGCGCAATTCATCTGGCCACCTCAGGCGACCTGATCCACTGGACGCCGGTGGAGGACGAGCAGGGCAAGGCGGTGGAGCTGCTGAAGCCGCGCGCAGGCCACTTCGACAGCTCGTTTCCTGAGGTGGGACCGCCGCCGGTGCTGACCAGCGCCGGAGTTGTGGTGATCTACAACGGCAAGAACGCAGCCACTGGGGGCGATCCCAAGCTGGGGCAGGGAGCCTATGCGGCAGGCGAGGCGCTGTTCTTCGGGCAGAACCCGGCGCTGCGGCTGAAGCAGCTGGACGAGCCGGTGCTGAAGCCGGAGCTGTCCTATGAGAAGACGGGCCAGTACGCGGCGGGCACCACCTTTGCCGAGGGGCTGGTGTACTTCCACAAGCAGTGGTTCCTCTACTACGGTTGCGCAGACTCGCTGGTGGCGGTGGCGACGGCTCCGGGGAAGTAACGGCAGAGCGGACGAGCGAAGTGCGGCTCGTGGGGGCTTGCTTTTCCAGGTCTCAACGGCGAGACCTGGGGCACCCATATTTGTATCCATACTCGCACCATGCTAGTCCGCACACTTGCACCCATGCTTGTGCCCGGCGGACGTGACCGGCGGTTGCCGCGGCGCTACTGTTTGCAGAGCCGGAAGGCTATGAGGGCGCCAAGGACAAGGCCGAGCGCGATGGCGGCGAGTCCGGCCACGTAGTGGTGCGTGAGCTGGCGGAGCCATCCCATGAGCACGGGGCCGCAGAAGCCGCCGAGGTTGCCGATGGAGTTGATGACGGCGATGTGGGCGGCGACCGTGGGCCCGGCCAGCTCGACGGTAGAGGCGCTCCAGAAGATGGGCATTGCGGCCAGCACGCCGACGGCTGCCAGGGCGAATCCGGCGACGGCTGTGGTGGCGGTGGGCGCAAAGGCGGCCAGCAGAAAGCCCGCGGACGCAGCCACATAGGCTCCGGCAAGGTGGCGGCGGCGCTCGGCTGCACGATCAGAGCTGCGGCTCCACAGGACCATACCGACGACGGCGGCAAGGTAGGGCAGCGCCGAGGCCCAGCCGAGGGTGCGCAGGCCCAGGCCGTGCGAGGCCAGCACGGTGGGAATCCAGAAGCCGAGGCCGTAGAGGCCAAGCATCAGGCAAAAGTAGGCGGCGCTCCAGCCGTAGACGGCGGGCGCGGCGGTAAAGACGCCGAGCAGCGAGTGCGCCTGGGGGTGCGCGGGCGTGGCGGCGGCGAGGTCGCGGCTGAGGATGTCCTTTTCCTGCGGCGTGAGCCAGCGGACGTCGGCGGGGCGGTCGGGCAGCAGGAAGAGGACGAGCGCGCCGAGAAGGATGGCCGGCGAGCCCTCCATGAGGAAGAGCCACTGCCAGCCTTTGAGGCCGAGCATGTTGTCGAGCAGCAGAATCTGCGCGGAGATGGGCGCGCCGATGAGGTTCGAGAGGGGAATGGCGGTGACGAACATGGCCATG
>JAJYBT010000545.1 GCA_021778875.1 Acidobacteriota bacterium
GCCAAAGTCCTGCAAAAAGTAGTGGTAGAGCTTCAGCTCGCGCAGGCTCGCGCGCATCTGGCCAAACTCGCCCAGCGGCGCCTGAAAGTCGTAGCTTTTCACCGGCAGGTCATTGGGATAGTTCGTCCGCTGCGACTCCTGCAACGTGCTCAGCTTGCCATCCGGATTCTCTCCGCCGTGATACATGTAGTACCCCAGCAGGTTTGCCCCCGAGCCGAGAATCACCGGAATCATCGCATCAATATCGTCCGCCGTCAGCACCGGCCTGCGGTGATAGGTATCCTGCATCCCGCCGCCAATCTCCGCGGTCAGGAAGGGAACCCGGCTGCGCAGGTTGTCCTGCTGCCGCTCCCCGGCGGTATGCACTGCGCTCGCTTCCGTCACCGGCATGGCGCCCATGTTGCTTGCCACCCGGCTCGCAAACCGAAACGCATACACCTCGCTGGGCGGCAGCTCAGTGCGGCTCTCGCCCCACGGCGCATCCGGATACCCGCCATACACCGGCAGAAACAGGTCGTCCGGAACCGTAGCGTTGTCCCATCCCGTCACCGTGTACAGCGGCACATCCAGTCCGTTCTCCTGTGCCATCCGCTTCAGCGTGGCCAGGTGTTCGCGTCCCTGCCCGGGGCCGCGCTGCGAGTATTCGTTCTCAATCTGAATACCGATCACCGGGCCGCCGTCCTTCCACAGCAGCCCCTTCAGTTGCTCGCCAATCTGCGCGTAGAACTGTCGCACCTCGGCCAGATAAACCGGGTTGTTCGACCGCACGGCACTGTTCTTCAGCACCCAGTCCGGCAGCCCTCCGTTGCGCGCCTCGCCATGCGCCCACGGACCGATGCGCGGATACAGCAGCATGCCGTGCTTCGCGCACAGCTCGGCAAACTTGCGCAGATCGTTCTGCCCGCTCCAGTCAAACCGGCCTTCCACCTCCTCCACGTGCAGCCAGAAGACATACGTGGCGATGACCTGCACGCCGCTGGCCTTCATCTTCAGGATCTCTTCCTCCCAGTAGGCCTCGGGATAGCGCGAGAAGTGGAACTCGCCCATCACCGGGATCCACGGCTTGCCGTTTCGGGTCAGATACTGGCTGTTGACCGCGAGCACCTCGCCGTCCGGCGCGCGGTTCGTGCCCAGTTGCGTGGGCACAGGCTGCGGAGCGGGCGCGGGAGCCGTTGCGTTGAAGAGGAGCCGGTGTGCCTGGGGCTGCGCTACGGCGCTGAGAGGAATGCCTAGAAAAATGAGGAGGCCGAAAATGCGGCGCATAACCAGAAAGGCCTTTCAGGATTTGGAGTGCAAGGCCCGCGCAACATGGTTCCCCGCAGGGGCCTTTTCATCCCTGCAAAGCATGCTATGCCTTCGCATACGCGTCTCGAATCGGCTGAAAGACGGATTGGAAATAAATTCTTGCAGCCGGTGTGTTGTTGGCCTATGCCGGCCTAATCCGCGCATCTGCACTCGCTCGAAAGATACCGCACGAATGACGAGCCGACTAAAGATGGATCAGGCCGCGCTGCAGGGCATTCACCACCGCCTGCGTACGGTCGCTGGCGTTCAGGCGCATCAGAATCACGCTTACGTGGCACTTTACCGTGGCCTCGGTAATGCCAAGGTCGGCGGCAATCTCCTTGTTCGATTTGCCCTTCGCCACCAGCGCCAGCACCTCGCGTTCGCGCGCGCTCAGGCTGGAGTCCGGCGTGCGCGCCGCCAGCGCCTGCGACATCGGCGGCGGCAGATACCGTCCTCCGGTGTGCACCTTGCGCACCGCGTTCACCAGCATCTCCTGCGGCAGGCCCTTCACCAGGTAGCCGCTCGCTCCGGCCTCCATGGCCTGGTGGATATCCTCATCGCCTTCGTAGGTGGTCAGCACAATAAAGCGCGCCGCCGGTGCCTGTGCGCGGATGCGCCGGATCGTCTCCACGCCGCTGATGCCCGGCAGCCGCAGGTCCATCAGTGTAACGTCCGGCAGCAGCCGCTTATGCTGCTCAAGCGCCTCTTCGCCCGTTCCAGCCTGGCCCACCACTTCCATTTCTTTTGAGGAGGCAATCAGCGCGGCAACGCCAACCCGCATGATCGGGTGATCGTCCACAATGAGGATGCGAATGGGCTTCATCGGCGTAACGGTTGATTATAGTGGCGGCTGGACAAGCCTGTCAGCCGCGCAGCGCCTGCTTCAGCGTCGATTCCGAAGCCGCCGCCGCGCCCGCCCGCCGCACCCGCACCGTCACCCGCGTGCCGCGGCCGGGCTGGCTGGCAATCGCAAGCTGGCCGCCGATCTTGTTCACGCGCTCCCGCATGCCCTGCATGCCATAGTGGCCATCCTCGGGCTGTAGCGTCGTGTCAAAGCCCTTGCCGTCATCCACCAGCCGCATCTCCAGCGCATCGTCGCTAAAGTCCAGCTCCGCGTTGATCTGCTCCGGATGCCCATGCAGCACCGCGTTGAAGAGCGCCTCCCGCGCCACCATCATCAGCTCGTGCGTCTCCTGCTGCCCCAGCGGAAACACACTCCCCGTCGTACTGCATCGGACTTCGACGGCATACTCGCGACTCAGCCGCGCCGCCATCTGCTTCAGTCCGCTGCTCAGGTCGGTCGGCGCCTGCTCCCCGGCGCGCAGGTTCCACACCGCCTGCCGCGCCTCGTCCATCGTGGCGCGAATCTGCGTGTTGGCGTAGTCAATCAAATGCAGTCGCGACTCCGTGTCGTCCCGGTCGCAACTGGCCGCCGCCTCCAGCATGGCAGAGATGCTGGCGCAGCCCTGGATCAGCGTGTCGTGCATCTCGCGCGCCAGCCGCGAGCGCTCTGCCAGCACCGCCTGGTAGCGCCCGTGCACCTGCTTCATGCGCACTTGATACACCAGCGCCGACAACAGGCCCAGCAGGATGGCGCAGATGGCGATGAACCACGGCGTGCGATAGAAGTACGGCTTCTTCACCAGCTTCACGCTGGCCTCCATCACATGCTCGGGATGGTTCATCTCCCACGCCTGCACCCGAAACGTATACCGCCCCGCCGGCAGATTCGTGTACGTCGCCGAGCGCCCCTGCGAGTCCGCAAAGGTCCAGTCGTTGTCAAAGCCCTCCATCCGATACCGGAACTGCAGATCCTCCTGTGAGCGCAGCATCACGGGCTCATACCGGAACTCAATGCGCGACGCACCCGCGCCCAGATGCAGCTCCGCCGCAACCGGCACCGCCTTGCCATCCACCGTAATCGCGTCAAAGCCCACCCGCGACAGCACCGAAGGCTCATCCTCCGTGGGACGAATGCTCCATAGCCCGCCGTTGGTGGGGAACCACACCTCGCCGCTCTTCGCAATCACGCCCGAGGGCTGCGTGCCGCCATAGAAGAGCGTGGATTTCTCGCCCGTATCCGCGCGATACAGCCGCAGCCGCAGCCGCTCCTCGCGCCCATCGGCCAGTGCATCCAGCTGCGCGCGATTCAGCAGCATCACGCCCAGCGGACTGCTCAGCCAGAAGTGCTTTTGACCGTCCTCAAGAATGCAGAGGATGCTGTTGCTCGCCAGTCCGCTCGCCGTCGTGTAGTGCGTCAGCCTGCCGTTGCGATAGCGATACAGTCCGTCGCTGCGCGTGCCAAACCACAACCCGCCGTCGG
>JAJYBT010000546.1 GCA_021778875.1 Acidobacteriota bacterium
ATTGCGCGCAAGAATCGGGGTGCGCGGCGGGGCGGGGCCGGGCGACGATGGCTTGCATGAGCGCTAGTGTTGCAGTGGCAGTGAGTGACGTGAAGAGAGCGACGATCGATCCCGAAGCGGCGTGGGCGCAGGTGGTGGGGCGCGACGCGGCGGCGGGGTTCTTCTACGCGGTGACGACGACGGGCGTGTTCTGCAGGCCGGGGTGCGGGAGCAGGCGGCCACGGCGGGAGAATGTGCGGTTTTTTGCATCGGCGCGGGAGGCGGAGGCGGCGGGCTTTCGGGCGTGCCAGCGGTGCCGGCCCACGACTGCGTCGAGCAGACCTTTGGACAGGGTCCGTGCGTATATAGAGGCTCACGCGGACGGGCCGGTGCGGCTGAAGGAACTGGGGCGCGTTGCGGGGATGAGTCCGTTTACGGTGCAGCGGCTGTTCAAGCAGGCGATGGGGGTGAGTCCGCTTGCGTATCAGCGGGCGCTGCGCGCGGGGAGTCTGCGAGATGCGTTGAAGCGGGGTGAGACGGTGACGGATGCGATGTATGAGGCGGGGTTCGGGTCGGCGAGCCGGGCGTATGAGGGCGCGGGGCTGGGGATGACTCCGGGGCGGTTTGCGCAGGGCGGCAAGGGCGAGCGGATCGGGTTCACGACGGCGCGGACACCGTTCGGCTGGATGGTAGTGGGCGCGACGGAGCGCGGGCTGTGCTGGCTGGCGCTGGCGGGGTCGGCGGGCGAGGCGGAGGCGAGCTTGCGAGAGGAGTTTCCGGCGGCGGAGTTGCGGCGCGATGCGGGGCTGAAGCTGATGGTGGATGCGGCGCTGGGCATGGTGGATGGAAGCGAAGGGCCTGCGAGGCTGGATTTGCGCGGGACGGCGTTTCAACTGCGGGTGTGGCAGGCGCTGAGGCGGATTCCGCGAGGAGAGACGCGGAGCTATAGCGAGCTGGCGCGGGAGCTGGGCGAGCCGAAGGCGACGCGGGCGGTGGCGCGGGCATGCGCGATGAATCGCGTGGCGGTGGTGGTGCCGTGCCATCGCGTGGTGGGGGCGAGCGGGTCGCTGACGGGGTATCGGTGGGGCGTGGAGCGGAAGCGGGCGTTGCTGGAGGCGGAGGCGAAAGGCAGCTTCTAGCCGTTAGCTTTTAGGTTGCAGCTTGAACTCCCAGGTCTCAAAAGAGAGACCCTTCGGCTTCGCTCAGGGCAGGCTCTGGGGCACCCGGGGAACCCGGCGGGCTGCTAGAACTCGTCCGGAACCTGATTGTGTACGCCCATCGTGGGCGGGTTGTTGCACAAGCCTAATACGAATGAGGGAAGAGGCGAATTGTAGTTGAATACGTCTTAAGGTTTGCCTTTGAGTTTGTCCTTAAGGTGGTATGCAGAGACCAATACAGCACGCTTCAGAAGAGGTGCGCTTTGGAAGTCCAAAATCCGTTGCCCAAACCTTGCTACGTCATTCTGCATATCGGGTCTGGACCATCTCATGAGCAAGAAAGAAATGGACTAGCTCCGATCGTGAAAGAAGGTGAGCGTTTTCCTCTGAACGACGATATATGGATCGAACGGTTGGATGAGGATACGGCCAAAAATGTGCAAAAGGCCTGCGAAGCGCCACATTACAACATCGGCTGCTCGCAACACGACCGGCATCTTTACGCTTTTGTTCAGCGCGTTCCTGAGATCGAAACACGAAGCTACGAGGGAATGGAACTGCTCCATGCTGTACTCGCGCTGTCTCGCCTTATCCAGCCAACCAGTATCGGTGATCGCTACTGCGCCAAGATATTTCACTACGGGCTACCGACCTCGCCTATCTATGCGATCCAATACCGGGGTATCAGCCCGGACGTGTTTCTCAGCCACAAGCAACGGGATTGGCTGACGGCGAGAGATGGACAGGTATTGCGCGAGCTGATGCCCTGGCTGTCGAAGGGTAAGAACATGCACTATCGGGTACATCGAGCCTATTGGTATCACGAGTACGTGATGCGTTCTTCAATCCTCGATATTAGATTGCCGCTGGTGACTGCGGGGCTGGAAGCCCTGCTCAACTCCGACAAGAACGACAACAAAAAGCAGTTTTGCACTCGCGTCCCGCAACTGGCGAAGGAATGTGGCGTCTCCCTCTCGGATTCAGAAGCCGAGAGCGCATGGAAGCTCCGCTCCAAGCTGGTCCATGCTGAAGCGTTTCTCTATGGACTCGACACCGTGTTGCCGGCCAGCAAGCATCTTGATCTGTACGAGAAATTGGAGACGGTTCTGCGCGATACCGTGCGGCGGTGCCTTTTGGATGAGAGTTTCGGGGACCGTTTCCGAGACAAGGCTGCTGTCGATGTTCACTGGCCGATCAAACCGTAGCTGATTCAGGGAGGCCTCCGGCTTTGCTGGTCGATATTTACCTTTCAGCTTGCAGCCGTAAGCGAGGATTCCCAGGTCTCAGAAGCGAGACCTGGGGCACCCGGTGGCAGGGAACTCTTGAGACATTCCGGTTTTCAACCTGCTTTGCTTCCCACCGCGAGAAGGGTCTGGAATTGCGGGGCGGCGGGGTCTTTGTCGACGACGGAGGCGTGTGCGTTGGCGAATCCGGCGGCGGTGAGCATGGATTCAATTTCCGATTCGGCGAAGCCGAGCCACTCGTCGGCGTAGAGCTCGCGGGCTTCTTCAAAGCGGTGCTGGACGAGGTCGAGGATGACGAGGCGGCCGCCGGGGCGGAGGATGCGGTGGGCTTCGTGGATGGCGCGCTCGGGGTGGAGCGCGTGGTGGAGCGACTGCGAGAAGAAAACGAGATCGACCTCGGCGTCGCCGATGGGGACCTCTTCCATGTCGCCGAGGCGGAACTCGATGTTGCGGATGCCAAGGCGCCGGGCCTGCTCGCTGCCGACTTCAATCATTTTGTCTGATGTATCGACGGCGATGACCTTGGCTGCGCGCTGGGCGAGAAGCAGAGCAAAGGCGCCTTCGCCGGTGCCGAGGTCGGCGATGACGAGGGGCGGCATGAGCTGCAGGAGCGCTTCGGCAAGGCCTTTCCAGGATTTTCCGGGGACATAATCGCGGCCGAGGCGGCCGGCGACGCTGTCGAAGAAGGTGCGCATTTTGTCCTGGCGCTTTTTGAGGACGCGGCGCATGATCGCCTGATCGCGGGCGGCTTCGGGGATTTCTTCGCGGGCCTGGGCGAGCAGGGCGGCAAGGATGTCCTGGGCGCTGGCGGGCTTCATGCGGTAGAGACTGCTTTTGCCGGTGCGGCGATCTTCAACGAGGCCGGCCTGTTTGAGTTGCGAAAGGTGTGTGGAGATGGTGCTCTGGCCCATGACGAGAATCTCCTGCAACTCGGCGACGGAGAGTTCCTCGGACTGCAGAAGCAGGAGGATGCGGAGCCGGTTTGGGTCGGCGACGACGCGGAGCGATTTCAGGATTGACGGCATAGGCGGTTTCTGATACATATCAACATATCACGATGTGTCGATAAGGAGAATTGAAAATGGCAACGTCCACACTGGAAGTCGCGGGAGCGGATTACAAAGTCGCAGATATGTCGCTGGCGGAGTGGGGCCGGAAGGAGATCGCCATTGCCGAGCACGAGATGCCGGGGTTGATGTCGATTCGGCACAAGCATG
>JAJYBT010000547.1 GCA_021778875.1 Acidobacteriota bacterium
CGAGCGCGGCATCGGCGGCGCCCATCTTTGACGCCAGAGGCATGGCCAGCAACATGGCCGCGGCGCCGGCGGCGAGGGCGACCCATGCTTTTGTTGCGGCGCCTGCCGTGGCGTCGGCGGCGCGCGCGCCGGATTCGCCATCGCGCGGGAGAACGGCATCGTCGCCGGCGTCGCGGATGGCGGCGACGAATTGCTCGGGAGCAACCAGCGCGGGATCGAAGACGACACTGGCGCGATGCGCCATCAGATCGACGCGCACCTGGTCTACGCCGGGAGTGGCGCGCAAGGCCGCTTCCACGTGGTGCTGGCAGGCGGCGCAGGTCATGCCCAGGACAGGCAGTGTAAGAGATTCTTGCGCACGGTCAGCCACATTCCGCTCCCAGGTTGGGGGTCAGGATTCAAGATGCGCCGCGTAGCCGACCTTGGCCAGCGCCGCAATGGCGGCCTCGACCGGAGCGGGCTCCTCAGCGGCGGTAAGGCGGGCCGCACCCACGCGGATCTCGCCCACGGTGACGCCGGGAACCGCGGCCAGTGCCTGGCCGGCGCGGCGCACACAGGAACCACAATGCATGCCATCGATTTTCAGCGTAAACTCCGCCATCTTTCGCTCCTTTGCTGTTTTATTCGATGATAACGGGAGACGGGCGATTCCTGCCCGGTCCACTGGATGGGACGCAGGGCCAAAGCGGCAGGGCAGAAAGGCTTTGAGGATGGGGAAGGTACGGCGCGAGTATCCGGAGACGCCGCTGGTGGGAGTGGGCGGTGTGGTGGTCAACGAGGGCCGCGTGCTGCTGGTGCGCCGCGGGAGCGAGCCGCTCAAGGGTCACTGGACGCTGCCGGGGGGCCTGCTGGAGCTGGGCGAGCCGGTGACCGAGGCCGTGGCGCGCGAGGTGCGCGAGGAGACAGGGCTCACGGTAGAGCCGATGGAACTGGTGGAGCTGATCGATCGGGTGCATCGCGAGGGCGGCCGGGTGCGGTACCACTACGTCATCGCGGATTACCTGTGCCGGTTGACGGGAGGCACGCTGCGCGCAGGCTCGGACGCCGACGGCGCGCGGTGGGTGGAGCGGGCGGAGTGGAACAGCCACAGCGCACTGATCCTGGATCCGATCACGGTCCGGGTGATCGAAAAAGGCTGGCAGAGGGTGCAGGAGCTGAAGAAGTCGGGCGGAGAAGGTTGACTCAGGAGCGTCCGCTTTGCGAGACTCCGCCCATGGGATACAGCGGAAAACTTGAATACGCCGGAGAACGCAAGATCCGGGAACGCAACACCAGTCTCTATCGCCTCGCGCATTGGCCCATCTGGATCTGGGTGTTTTTTCTGGCTCCGGGGCCGTTCACGTTCAGCCTGTTTGCGGGCGGCTTCCATTGGTTCAACTGGGCCTGGCTGGCGGTGGTTCTGTCAGGAACGGGCACGGCATGCTACAGGGCGCAACTGCCGGGGAGCGAACATCAGCCATATATTCTGCGTTTCGACGAGGACCGGCCCAATCCGCTCTATCGCCGGGTTTGTTACACCTTTGCCTGGAACGCCATTCTGAGCTATGCGCTGCTGAACCTGGCCAGCCTGGCCTATGCGGTATCAACCGGGGAGTGGAAGATGAGGCAGATTTACATTTACGCTTACTCGCCGCTCTGCGCCTTGATTATCCTGCTGGGAATGCTGGGCAAGCTGCCGCGGGTGGGCCGCTCCACAAAGGGTGAAGGCTGGGAGCGCCGCTACTTTTACGGCTCGGTGTGGGCGGTGACGGCGGCGCAGACCACGCTGCTGGTGCTGTGGAAGTTTCTGCCGCATGACTACAACGGCAACCTGATCAAGCTGGCCGCTTTTGTAGGCATGCTGGTGCTCTTCGGAGCCGCGTCCGCGCGGGGCATTCTGCCGCGGACACGGCCGATCATTCCCGGCGAATTGATGATGTCGGACTAAGGTCCGGGGCCAAGATGCCGCGGCGGCCGCAGCGAGCTCTCACGTGGCCATGCCGCCGGCAGAGGTTTTGCCGCAGGCGATCGATAGCGCGAGGGGCCCTCCACCGTTCAACTGGCGGGAGTGGCTCCCTCACGTGACCTAAATCACAATTGACCGATGCCCGGGAGCGGTATAAGAAGGTTGCTATGTGCCTGGCAATTCCCGGAAAAGTGGAAGAGATCACCACGGACGGCCTGATCCGCATGGGCAAGGTGAACTTTGGCGGGGTGGTGAAGAAGGTGTGCCTGGACTACGTGCCGGAGGTCGAGGTAGGCGACTACACGATCGTGCATGTGGGGTTTGCCATCTCGAAGATCGACGAGGAGACGGCGAAACAGACGCTCGAAGACTTCCGCACGCTGGGCATTCTGGACGAGGAGCTGGCGAGCGAAGAAGAGGCCTTTGCGCGTGCGGCGGAGCGGCCGCAGTCGAAGTGCCCGGACGGGAGTTGCGAGGCGGGCAAGAAGACAGCCGACTGAGGTTCGAAGCGCCCCACCCCGGCGACAGAGACGCCGCGAGGACGGGATGCGCCGGGACCGGAGCGGCGCCGACAGCTCGCTGACTGACGATGAAGTACCTTACCGAATTTCGCAATGGCGAGATCGCGCAGCGGATGGCGCGGGAGATTGCGCAGGCGACCAGCCGCCGGTGGAAGATCATGGAGGTGTGCGGCGGACAGACGCACTCCATCATCAAAAACGGCATCGACCAGATGCTGCCGCACGGGCGCAATGCGGAAGTGGAGATGATCCACGGGCCGGGCTGCCCGGTCTGCGTTACGCCTCTTGAACTGATCGACAAGGCGCTGGCGATTGCGGCGCAGCCGGGAGTGATTTTCTGCTCCTTCGGCGACATGCTGCGGGTGCCGGGCACGGAAGGCGATCTGTTCCAGGTGAAGGGACGCGGGGGCGATGTGCGCGTGGTGTATTCGCCGCTCGACGCGGTTGAGCTGGCGGTGAAGCATCCGGAGAAGCAGGTGGTTTTCTTCGGTGTGGGGTTTGAGACCACGGCGCCGGCCAATGCGATGAGCGTGCATCTGGCGCGGCGGCGCGGGGTGAAAAATTTCTCCCTGCTGGTATCGCACGTGCTGGTGCCGCCGGCGATCGACGCGATCATGTCTTCGCCGGACCATCGGATCAACGCTTTTCTGGCCGCGGGCCATGTGTGCAGCGTGATGGGCTACTGGGAGTATCCGCCGCTGGCGGAGAGATTTGGCGTACCGATCGTGGTGACGGGGTTTGAGCCGCTGGATCTGCTGGACGGCATTCGCCGCGCGGTGCTGCAGCTTGAGAGCGGCCGGCACGAGGTGGAGAACGCCTACAGCCGGGTAGTGAGCTTCGAGGGCAACCGCCCGGCGCAGCAACTGCTAAAAGAGGTCTTTGAGGTTACGGACCGCGCCTGGCGCGGGATCGGCGTGATTCCCAGGAGCGGCTGGCGGCTGAATGCCGACTACCGCGAGTTCGACGCCGAGGACCGCTTCCAGATCTCCGGCCTGCACACGGAGGAGTCGGCGCTCTGTCGTTCCGGCGATGTTCTGCGCGGCGCCATCAAGCCCGCTGAGTGCCCGGCGTTCGGCAAGGAGTGCACGCCACGGCATCCGCTGGGGGCAACGATGGTTTCA
>JAJYBT010000548.1 GCA_021778875.1 Acidobacteriota bacterium
CAGCAGTGCGGCGGAATGGACCTGGACCCGATGTGCGCCGAGCTGACATATGGGCTGGAGCGCATTGCGGCCTTCCTCCAGGATGTGGATTCGATCTACGACATCGTGTGGGCGCGCGATCCGGAGACAGGCGCGGCGGTGACATACGGCGAGGTAAGGCTGGCGGAAGAGCTGCAATTCTCTGTCTATAACTTTGAGCTTGGCGATGTGGCGAAGCTCTGGGAGCACTTCAATCTCTACGAGGCAGAGGCCAAAGCGCTTCTGGAGAGCGCCAATAACCTGTTAGCCAGCGAGACGGCCAGCGCAGTGGAGAAGCGCCGATTCCCGCTGCTGGCAACGTATGAGCTTGCGCTGAAGTGTTCTCACCTGTTCAACCTTCTCGATGCCCGGGGAGCGATCAGCGTCACAGAGCGCGTCGGCGTGATCGGGCGCATTCGCGCGCTTGCGGTGGGCGTGGCAAAGGCGTATGCCATGCAGCAGGCGAGTTAGCGGGCTTCGAGTCAACAAATCAACACAACGAGGGAAGCGGGAGTAAGTGACTGCTTTGTCATGTACGGGCTGAAGTTTGCGCGCAATATGAGGCACAATAGAAGGGGCTTTCACCCCTGAAGGAATGCTGACCGCATCATGGCGGCATGTTCACGGAATCCTTCACAGGAAAGCGGCAAGGTTATGGCGGACTTTTTGTTGGAGATCGGGCTGGAAGAGGTTCCCGCCCGCATGATTGCCGGGGCTGAGGCGGAGCTGGGCCGCCGGGTGCGCGATCTGCTGACGCGCGAGCGGCTGCTTGGTCTTGACGCGAAGCTGACGACGTATTCAACACCGCGGCGGCTGGCCGTGCTGGCGGAGGGCGTGCAGCCAGGCCAGGCGGATACGGAAGAGCAGTTGACGGGACCATCGTGGAAAGTGGCGTTCAAAGATGGCGCGCCGACGGCAGCGGCCGAGGCTTTTGCGAAGAAGGCCGGCGTGCCCGTGGCGTCTCTCGAAAAAATCACCAACGCCAAGGGCGAGTATGTGGGCGCGACCGTCAGGCGTGCGGGCCGGGCCGCGGCGGAGTTGCTGGCTGCCGAGCTGCCGAAGGAAGTGCTGGCCATTTACTGGGCCAAGAATATGTACTGGCGCGCGGGCAAGCCGGAGCGGTTTGTGCGGCCTGTGCGCTGGGTGGTGGCGCTGCTTGATGCATCGGTGCTGCCGCTGGAGATTGCCGGAATCGCCGCGGGCAACGCAAGCCGGGGGCATCGCGTGTTGCATGGCGAAGCACCCGTGGCGCTGAACCATGCGAAGAATTATTGCGGGCATCTGCGGGCGGCCAGGGTGGTGGTGGACACGGCGGAGCGAAGGCACTCGATCCGCAAGGCGCTGGATGCGGTGACGCGCACGGTGCCGGGAGCCCGCTGGCGCGAGGATGTGCCGCTGGTGGAGACGGTGGTTCACCTGACGGAGTGGCCCACGGTGATTCTGGGCAGCTTTGAGCCCGAATACCTGGCGCTGCCCGAAGAGGTGCTGGTGACGGTGATGCGCGACCATCAGAAGTACTTTGCCGTGGAGCACGAGGATGGCAAGCTGGCTCCGCATTTTCTGGCCGTGCTGAACACCGAGGTTGACGACGATGGCCGCGACCTTGTGCGCCACGGCAATGAGCGCGTGCTGCGGGCGCGGTTCAAGGACGCGCGGTTCTTCTGGGACTTTGACCAGAAGACGCCGCTGGCCGAGCGCGTCGAAAGCCTCAAGCAGGTTACGTTCCAGAAGGAACTGGGCAGCTACCACTGGAAGACGCAGGAGAATCTGCGTGTGGCGCGCGCGCTGGCCGCTGCGACCAGGGCTGCGGGTGTCGCGTTTGATGAAGCTGCGTTGATGAGGGCGGTGGAACTGGCCAAGACGGACCTGACCACCGAGCTGGTGAAGGAGTTTACGGAGCTGCAGGGCGTGATTGGCGGGCTGTATGCGCGGGCGCAGCGGCTTGGCGAGCGGGTTGCGCTTGCCATCTATGACCAGTACACGCCGGCCTCGACTGAGGATGATGCGCCGGTGTCGGTGGAAGGCCAGTTGCTGGGCATTGCCGACCGGATTCAGACGATTGCGGCGATGTTCGGGATTGGCAATGCTCCGACGGGCTCAAAGGACCCGTTTGCTCTGCGGCGTGCGGCCAACGGCATTGTGAAGATACTGGCCGAGTCGGAGCTGCCGCTCACGCTGGATGACGTGGTGGCGGCGAGCGGCGCGGAGGGAGCGAACAAGGAACAGGTGCGGGCCTTTCTGCGCGAGCGGCTGCACTTCTACCTGAAGGATGCGCGCTGCTTTGACTACGACGTGGTGAACGCCGTGCTTGCGGCGGGAGCCAATGATGTGCGCGACGCGAATGCGCGGGCTGAGGCACTGAGCGTGGCGCGCACATCCGCCGATTTCGCCGCAATTTCGGCGGCCTTCAAGCGCATCAAGAACATTCTGCGGCAGGCTGAGGAGAAGGGTTTTGCGCTGGGATCGCCGAGGAGCGTGACGCTGTCCGCCGAGTCGCAGCGGCTGGCCGATGCGGCCGCCGCGCTTGCGCCGGAGGTGGCCCTGCTGCGCCAGGCGCATGCCTATGCCAGGGCGCTGGCCGTGATTGCCACGCTGCGCCCGGCGGTGGACGCCTTCTTTGACAAGGTGATGGTGCTCGATCCGGATGAGACGGTTCGCGGCGCTCACCTGGGGCTGATTGACGAAGTGCTGCGCAGCTTCTCCGGCATCGCGGACTTCAGCGAGATTGTGACGACGTAGGGCGGTCTGCTTTTCGCCCGGCGCACGTCTACAATCTAAGTAGATGTCAGACACGCTTTATCTGAGCTTGTGGTATCCGAATCTGCGCCTTGCCGGGCTGGCCGACAAGCTGACGGCGGTGCTGGGCGCGTTTGCCGCGCATGGCGGCGAGGCGCGCGTGTATGCGGCGACGGTGTGGCCGGTGAGCTGGAGCGAGACGCCGATCTTTCAGCGCGTCTGGGGCCGGGGCGAGCGCGGCGCGGAGCCGAGCCCCGCTGTCGAAGAGGCGCTGGAGCTGCTGCACGACGACTACGCGTATGAGTTCCAGATTGGATGGAGCCTGTGGGAGCTGGAGACCGGTGCTGGACTCCCACTCCACGAGCCAGGACCCGTTCGCGGGGGCACCGGGCTCGATCCGCGCTGGGTGCGCGAGGAGCGGCTGGTGCGCGTGACGGGCTACGGGCCCCTGTTCGATGAAGGTGCGTACGAGCAGGACGGGCATATTCGCGTGGACTTTGGCAGCGACGCGCCGTTCCTGGAAGAGGGCGTGGAACTGGACAGCGTGGCCGCCCGGCACGTGGAAGAGAATGTGCGCCAGCTTGTAGAACTGACAGCAGCGGCGGAGAAGGACTCCGGCGCCACGGCGCGCCTGTTGTGGAGCGAACTGGGCGAGAGCCTTGCGCGGCGGCTGGCGGCCAGGCTCGGCGTGGGGAACTGAGGCGTGCGACTCACCATCGAGCGGATCCGGACGCTGGTTCTTGTGGCAGGTGGCCTGCTGGTGGTGGCTCTGGCGGCGTTTCTGGTCATTGACAAGCTGAAGAACCCATTCAGCCGGCGCGATCTGC
>JAJYBT010000549.1 GCA_021778875.1 Acidobacteriota bacterium
AAATACCCTTGAGAGCCGGGGGAGGGCTCACTCCTTTTGACGCGGGGTGGCGGAATTTGTTGCGGAAACTGTATCCGGCCGTCTTACATCGCAGGAGAGGGGCGCCGTGCCATCCTGCCCCGTATCCATCCGGTGTCCTGCGGCCATCTCCATCGGGAAACCCAGCCCGGCTCGGTGCTTCCATCGAGCGAAGCGCCTTACGACGCCAGATGCTTCTTCACCGCCTCGCTCACCAGGCGGCCCTCTGCCCGCACTCCTGCAGCTTGCAGCCTGGCTTGGACGGCCTTCATCGCCGTTCCCATATCCTTTTGCGTCGGCTTGTGGCCCAGTGCTCCTTCCAGCTCGCTCAGGGCCTCGGACACCAGTTGCGCCACTCCCGCTGCGTCCAGCGCCTTGGGCAGAAACTCCTCAATTACCAGAATTTCGGCCTGTTCCTTGGCCGCCAGCTCCGGCCGGCCGCCCTTGGTGAACTGTTCAATCGAGTCGCGTCGCTGCTTGATCATCGTCGCCAGCACCTGCTCGGATTCCGCCTGGGTGAGCGTCGCGTCGATCTGCTTCTGCGCGCCGCGCTTTTCGATGGCTTTGTTCATCAGCGCGGACTTCACCATCCGCAGCGTTCCGGTGCGCTCGGCGTCGTGCGCCTTCATCGCGGTAACAATCTGCTTGCTGATCTGGGCTTCAAGTGTGGCGGATTCAGACATCTGTACAAACTCCTGTGACCCGGTTGCATCGAAATATAGACAGGGACAGCGATCGTGAAAAGCCGGCTGCAATCCGTAAACAGAGCTGCAGGCATCCACGCCAAGCAATGCGGGCCAATAGGAGATTGTAATCACTTTGCGCCGCCGATGCACAATCTCGGCTTGGGGATGCAGGCGCGCAAAATTTTCAATTTCACCCCGCAAAATCGATTCTGCAGCCCCCTGCGGAACTTTATTCCCCGCTTGGCATTTATACGATTGAACGATGTTCCAGAGAGCGATGCACGGAGGTGCAAGGCCATGAGAAACTCCAAAACCATCATTGCCCTGGCAGTCATGGCGTTGGCCGCTTTACCGGCGGCCGGCGCTGATTTCCCCAGTGCGAGCGGATCCGATAATCCGCCGCAACCCGGCGCTATCAACTACATCGAAGGTGCGGCCTTCCTCGACGGCAACCCTCTGAATAACCAGAGCGTTGGCTCGGTCACCCTGGGCCCCGGCCAGATCCTCAGCACCGGCTCCGGCAAGGTGGAAATCCTGCTCACTCCGGGAATCTTTCTCCGCGTCGGCTCCAACAGCTCGATCAAGATGATCTCTCCCGACATCGAAGAGACACAGGTCGAAATCGACAAAGGCCAGGCCGGTATTGAAGTGGATCAGATCCTCCCCCAGAATATGGTGCAGATTATCGACGCCGGCGTCACCACGCAACTGATGAAGACCGGCTACTACGAGTTCAACGCCACTCAGCCCGAGGCCATGGTCTTCGACGGCCGGGCTGAAGTGCAGCTCATTCCCGGCAAGTGGGAGACCGTCAAGGGCAACCACGAGATTGCGCTGGTGCTGGGCTCCCGCGAGAAGTCGCACGAGTTTGACACTCACCCCACCAGCGATGACATGTACAACTGGAGCCGCCTCCGCTCACAGTACCTTGCCCAGGCCAACAACCAGATCGCCGGCGAATACGCCGACCAACAGGGATTCAACCCCGGCTGGTACTGGGATCCCTATTCGCTCGACTACACCTACCTCGGCATGGATCCCTTCTTCAGCCCGTTCGGTTGGGGATTCTATCCCTGGGGCGGCTTCTACGGCGGTTGGGGCTTCGGTGGCGGCTACTACGGTGGCGGCTACTACGGCGGCCGCGGCTATGGCAATCGTGGCAACTATGGCGGCCGCGGCGTCAGCGGGCACTCCTACATGGGTAACGGACACCCCGGAGGCGGATATCAGGGCGTCAGGGCAGGCAATGGCTTCCATGGTGGCCTGGGTGGCAGTAGCTTCCATGGCGGTGGCTTCGGTGGCGGCGGCTTCCACGGCGGTGGCTTCGGCGGGGGCGGCTTCCATGGCGGTGGTGGATTTGGCGGCGGCCGGCGGTAACCCCCGCTCAACACGCCGCACCAGAGGCCGGGGCGATAAGCTCCGGCCTTTTCATGTGCCGCGCCTTGTGCGCCGTGATGGCCGCGCCCTGCGGCCGCTCCGGGAGCGCCATTGCAAGGCCGGAGCAAAGACACCCTCTCGATCGAGCGGTATCGGCCTGCGAATCGCGAGTCCTGCCCCGATCCGATCTTATCTGGGATAAACCATAGCGGAATTTCCACAATAAAAACCACAAAAATCACAAAAGTGTGTATTATGTGAATGTCAGGTCACAAATTCACTCCAACATGAGGAATCGCATGATCCGGAAAACCCGCCTTTTCACTCCCGGCCCGACCCCGCTGCTTCCAGCCGCTCAATTTGCCATGGCCGCGGCCGACATGCATCACCGCACCGCCGAGTTTCGCGCCCTCTTCCAGAAGGTTCTTGCCCAGCTCAAGGTCTTCGTTGGAACCAGGAATGACGTGCTGCTCCTCGCCTCGTCCGGCACGGGAGCCATGGAAGCGGCAGTGGCCAACCTTACCTCGCCCGGCGATAAGGTGCTGGTGCTCACCGCGGGTAAGTTTGGCGAGCGCTGGACTGGCCTGGCCAAGGCCTTCAACCTCCAGCCGGAGGTGTTCTCCGCGCCCTACGGGGAAACCTTTGATCTGGCTCAGGTCCGGGCTGCCCTCAAACCGGAGCACAAGGTCATCTTTATCCAGGCCACGGAAACCTCGACCGCGGTGCGCCACGATATTCAGGCCATCGCCGGCCTGCGCGACCAGATCGCGCCCGATGCGCTGCTCGTTGTCGACGGCATCACTGGACTGGGCACCACCCATTTCGATGTGGACGGCTGGGGAATCGATGTCATCATTGGCGGGTCGCAGAAGGCAGTCATGATGCCGCCCGGCCTCGCCTACCTCAGCGTCAGTGACCGCGCCTGGGCGGCCATGGAGACCTCGAAGAATCCGCGCTACTACTTCGATCTCCGCAAGGAACGCAAGAATGCCGTCAAAGGCGAGAGCGCCTACACGCCGGCGGTTGCCCTGGTGGCTGGCCTCGGTGCTGCGCTCGACTATATTGCCGGTCAGGCCGGCGGCGATCTCGAAAAGGGCCGCATCGCCCTCATCGACAATGCCCAGGTGAATGCCGAAGCCACCCGCGCCGGACTGATCTCCCTTGGTTTTGCGCTCTTCGCGCCCACGGCTCCAGCCGCCGCGGCCACTGCGGTCAAGGTGCCGGAGGGCATGGATTCCGGAGCGGTGGTCAAGGCGCTCAAGGCGAAGTTCGCTGCCGTCATCGCCAACGGACAGGGCGAAATGCAGGGCAAGCTCTTCCGCGTCGCTCACCTCGGCTTTTTCGATTATCTCGACACCGTAGCGATGCTTGGCGCCATGGAGCACATCGCCAAGGACACACTCGGCCTTCCCGTCAAGTGGGGTCAGGCCGTGGCCGCCGCTCAGGAAGTGTACGCAAATCAGCAGCGGCGTTAGCCGCCCGCTGCGCGTGTTAGC
>JAJYBT010000550.1 GCA_021778875.1 Acidobacteriota bacterium
CGGATTGTCCGAGGTCCGCAGGCTGTTACATCCCCTCTCCTGCAGCTTCCGCACCCGGTAGTACTGCACTGCGTCTGGCAGCGCCGCGCCCAGCCCCGCGTGGTCCTGGTGGTTGCATGTGCCCTTTACCTTCACCGGCTCGTCGTTCAAGAACAGCCCCTTCTGGGCATCGAACCGGATAGAGCGGATCCCGAACCGCGTCTCATAGCGGTCCACCACGTCGCCGCCGACGCGCACCTCGGTCACCAGCGTGTAGATATTCCGCTCATCGAGCGACCATAGTTGCGGCTGGCTCACCGTTATCTGCTGCTCGAATGTATGTTCGCTTCCTACTGGCATTGCTGCCGCCGTTGTGGCCGCCTTGCCCACGGCGTCTTTCCTGGGACTGAGAACTGTCGAGACCACACGCGCATTGGCCACAGTCTGTCCCCCGTTGCTCACGTCGGTGCGCACGGTAAGCGCCGCCGTCCCTGGCTTGATCTCGGACCGGACAAAGGTGCCCCATTGCTTCACGTGCACCGGGCTGGTCTTCACCAGCCACACATGGCGGTAGATCCCCGCGCCCTCATAGAACCATCCGTCGCTCTCCGTCGCGTCCACACGCACCAGCAGCACGTTTCTGCCTCCGGGATTCACAAAATCCGTTACGTCGAAATGGAATGGATCGTATCCCCCGCTATGCTGCCCGATATAAAAGCCGTTCACCACCACCGTTGCTTGGCGGTAGGCCCCGTCGAACTCGATAAAAATGCGTTTGCCCTTGTCCGCCGCCGGCATCTCAAAAACCCGCCGGTACCATCCGATGCTGGTCTCCGGATAGTTCCGTCCCAGAGGGTAATAGCCCTTGCTCTGCAGCGCCGGATCGTTCGTGAACGGCAATTCCACCGCCCAGTCGTGCGGCAGGTTGACCGCCTTCCAGTCGCTGTCGTCGAAGGCTAGGGAACTGGCCGCCAGGTATCCTCCCGTCTTCTGGAAGTTGCCGGTACGTCCGCTGCCAAATCCGAAATCCTTGTCCGCGTCGCACGCGTTGCCATAGTGGAAGCGCCAACCGAAGTCCAGCAGCAGCCGCTCACGCTGGGCATTGGACATCGCAGGGTTCGTCACGCTGCTCGATTCTTCTGTGGAAAGCTGCCCGGCACCCTCGCCGGCAACCAGCGCGGCGGCTTCCATCGGGTTCATGCTGCCTGCCGCGGCGGCAACTGCCGGCGCCAGTAGGCTGGATTTCAATACGTCGCGGCGTGAAAAGGCTTTCATCCTGTCCTCCTGAACCTGTAATCCATGGGCTGCATCATGCAGGCTTCAGTTTCTTTTGATGGCGTGGTTTGGTGCCAATTCCGGCACCCATGCATCATAGCCCCGTGTCCCCACCTTCGGAAACTGCACCCGCCGCCCCCGATACGGCACAATCGATACCAGCTATGTCCGCCTCTCTTTCGCTCGTCTACCATTCGGTTGCACCATGGACCGCGGCAGTCAAGGAACCTGCAACCTGGCTGGCGATCTTCGCCTGTGCTGCATGGGTCTACCTCATCGCGTTCCGCGGCGGTTTCTGGCGATCCCTGCCCGTTCTGGATCGAGATACTCCATCCGGCCGGGCAGGCGTTGCCGTTATCGTGCCCGCGCGAAATGAGGCGGAGTCGATCGCCCGCAGCCTGCGCTCGCTACTACAGCAGGATTATCCCGGTCATTGTGCGGTCGTTCTGGTCGACGACAACAGCACTGACGGCACTGGAGACATTGCCGTATCGCTCGGTGGCGGCTCGCGGCTGCACCTGGTCCGCGGTGCGCCCTTGCCCGCCGGTTGGAGCGGCAAGCTCTGGGCTGTGCACCAGGGACTCGCTCATCCGGCCGCCGCTTCTGCCGATTACGTGCTTCTCACCGACGCCGACATCGAACACGCGCCCAGTCATATCTCCACTCTGGTCGCCGCCGCCGAGCGCGGCCGCCTTGACTTGGTTTCGGAGATGGTTCACCTGCGTTGCGAAACCATTGCCGAGCGCGCCCTCATCCCGGCCTTCATCTTCTTTTTCCAGATGCTTTATCCCTTTGCGTGGGTTGCGGACCCCGGACGCCGTACCGCGGGCGCGGCTGGAGGGACAATCCTCCTCAGCCGCGCCACCCTCGACCATGTTCAAGGCGTTTCGCGCATCCGTGCGCGCCTCATCGACGACTGTGCGCTCGCCCATGAGATCAAACGGTCCGGAGGGCGCATCTGGCTGGGCCACACAACATGCGCCGTATCGGCCCGCGCCTACTCCGGCTGGCGTGACGTATGGCAGATGATCGCTCGCACCGCGTACGAGCAGCTTGGCTACTCGCCGGTATTCTTGCTCGGCTGTGTCCTCGGGATGAGCGCAATCTTTCTCGCGCCTCCACTGCTCACGCTCTTTTCCGCGGGACTTCCGCGTCTGCTTGGACTGGCTGCCTGGATCATCATGGCGCTCAGCTTCCAGCCCACACTGTGCCGCTACCAAAGGTCGCCGTTCTGGGGCGTTGCGCTGCCGGCAATCTCCCTCTTTTATATGGGAGCAACCGCAGCTTCTGCCGCGCGTCACTCATGCGGCAGAGGTGGGCAATGGAAGGGACGCGTCTATCCCAGAGACAATGACTGAGGCACGGCGCCTTCCCGCGCGTCCATGGCCCGCAAATGAAATAGAAACATCTTCCAACGAGCTGGCGATGCGCCCATGGTTCAGGATGAGCGTCCGCGGCCCAGCTCCGCACCCTGGAAGCTCATTGCCGCGGATCGCCGGCCCGGGTTCCTTGCTCTCCGCGGTTGCGCAGCCACTTGGCCATACCTAGCGTCAACAGCAGCCCGCCAAAGGGCACGCACATCAGCGCCACAATCAGCGCGAACCATCCTGCATTGGTGTGCGCCCCTAGTCGCGTATAGCCTCCCAGCACCGTCATCAGCAGCGCGATCGACAACGCACCTGTGCCCACCATCCACCCGCCCCATTGGAGGAGTTGGCGTGTGCCGTCGTCAGGCATCGCGGGGTGCTTGCTGGCTGCGTTAGGGCGGCTTACCGGCATAACTCCTTCTATCCCTGCGCGAGGCGCAGCATCGCATACGTCACCACGCCCGTTACCGAGACGTAGAGCCACAACGGAAAAGTCCACCGGGCTACCTTGCGGTGTTGCGGAATGCGCCCCGAGAGCGAAAAGAAGAACGTGACCAAAATCAGTGGCAGCGCCACCACCGCCAGAACGATATGGCTGGCCAGCAGCCATAGATAAAACGTGCGGTACGCTGCCTGCCGCGGATAGTACACATCTCCATGCAGATAGTGGTGCAGAATGTAACTCACCAGGAACAGCGCGGAAAAACTGAACGCCGTAATCATTGCCGCGCGGTGCCGCTCCATCTGTCGTGCACGGATGAAGATATAGCCCATCGAGAGCGCCACTGCCGCTAAACCGTTCAGTACCGCATTCAGAGCAGGAAGAAAGGCAAACTCCGTGTTCGTTGCTGCCGCCGGGTGAATATAGATCAGCCAGAATAGAAACAGGGAAGCTGCAATGCTGATCAGAAGAATCGCTGCTATCGCCGGCGCCGTGCCGGAGCGGTTGGCA
>JAJYBT010000551.1 GCA_021778875.1 Acidobacteriota bacterium
GAGTCAGTCACGGTGAAGAGGGCCTGCTTGCCATTGGGCGAGAGCAGCGGCGCGGAGATGGCCTTGATGTGGCGGAGGTCGTCCGTGGTGGGAAAATGCGGCTGCGGCACGGGCGCTGCTTGCGCGACGGTGATGCTCGGGTGCGAGAGGACGAAGGCGGCGCAGGCGATGAGCGGAAAGATGCGGCCCGGAATCTGCATGGGGCCAGCATACACGGGGCGCGCGGGGGAAATGCATAAAGGCCGCCCGGTGAGGGGCGGCCCTGGTTGCGAACTGGATCAGCGGCCTTACTGCGGCTGCGCGACGGGCGCGGCGGCCTGGGGCTGCGCAGGTGCGGCTGGCTTGGGCTTGGGCGCGTCCTTCTTGGATGGGGCGATGATGGCGTGGAGGATGGTGCCTTCCATGCGCGGCATGAACTCGACAATGCCGGCTTCGCCGATGTCCTGGATGAGGCGGTTGATGATGGCGTAGCCGAGCTCGCGGTGGGCCATCTGGCGGCCGCGGAAGCGGAGGCTGGCCTTGACCTTGTCGCCTTCGTTGAGGAAGCGGACGGCCTGATTTTTCTTGGTCTGGTAGTCGTGCTCGTCGACGGTGACGGAGAACTTGACTTCCTTGATGACGATGACTTTCTGCTTTTTGCGGGCGGCGCGCTCGCTCTTTTCCTTCTCGTAGAGGAAGCGGCCGTAATCCTGAATGCGACAGACGGGCGGGACGGCGTTGGGCGAGACTTCGACGAGATCGAGCCCGCGCTCACGGGCGATCTTCAGAGCTTCAAAGGGGGGCAGGATGCCCATTTGTTCGCCGTTTTCGTCGATGACGCGAATCTCGCGCGCGCGAATGCGGTCGTTGATGCGAATAAAGGACTTTGCCGAGCGTTTATCGAGTGCGATGGTGCTCCTCCAAGAGCCGTCGCTGCCCGCCCAGCCGGGTGATACGGCAGCGGATGCGGGCGCACGGACGCACCCTGAGTATAGCACTGAGGCGGCGAGCCAGCGGTTGTTTCTGCGCCGATCAGGGGATGGTGCGCGGCGCCAGCGCGGGCGCAGGTTGCGCTGATTCAGCAGCGAGCAGCGAGCCCTGAGCGTTGAGGCCGGTGACGCGGATGCGCACGAGGCGATTGGCGGGCAGATGCGCGGCGACTTCAACGGGCAGGAAATTCTCAGAAATCGCAACCGTGCGGGCAACGCCGGCGAGCGCAGGCGGCGTGTGCAGGGTGATGGCGTCGAGTTCGCTGCCCAGGAATTGCTCGCGATGGGCTCGGGATTTTTCTGCGGCGAGAGCGCGGAGGGCCGCCATGCGCTCCTCGACGACGGCGGGCGGAACGGGCTGCTCGGCGTGAAGCGCCCAGGCGCGCGTGCCGGGGCGCGGCGAGAACGGAAACAGATGCAGATAGCCGAAGGGCAGCGAGCGGATTAACTCTAATGTCTCCTCGAACTCGCGGTCGGTTTCTCCGGGAAAGCCGACCATGACGTCTGCGCCAAGGGTGAGGCCGGGTCCGGCGGCGCGGATGAGGGCGGCGACTTTCTCCCCATAGTGCCAGGGACGGTAACGGCGGTGCATGCGGCGCAGGACGGCGTCAGAGCCGGACTGGAGCGGCAGATGCGCGTGACGGGCCAGGCGCTCGCCGCCAAACTCCGCCATGAGAGCGATCAGCTCGGCGTCCCAGTCCATGGGCTCGATGGAGCTGAGGCGCAGGCGGGGCAGGCGGGTCTGTTCGAAGACCTGGCGCACGAGCCAGGGGAGCGTGGGCGGCGGCGCGCCGGGCGCGGGCGCGAGGTCGCGGCCCCAGCGGCCGAGGTTGATGCCGGAGAAGACCAGCTCATTGCCGCCGGCGGCGACGAAGCCGCGAACCTGCCGCAGAACGGCTTCAGCAGGCAGGCTGCGTGATGAGCCGCGCGTTTGCGGAATGACGCAGAAGGAGCAGCGGTTTCCGCAGCCCTCCTGAATCTTGAGGTTGGGGCGGGTCTGCGCGCCGGGGTGGAGTTGAGCTTCCTCCAGGAAGGAGTGGGCGAAGCGGTCGTCGGCGAGGATGAGGGCTTGATGGGCGGGTTGTGTGCTCGCCAGCAGCGCTTGCACGCTGACGGTTGCGTGCGATTGGGACCGTACAAGCTGGGTTTCCGCCCCGGACAACTGAAGGGCGATGGCGGGCGCGAAGGCTTTGTGGCTATTGCCGACGACGGCGGCGACGCCGGGCAGTGCGGCGAGTTCCTGGGGCGCGCGCTGGGCATAGCAGCCTGTGACGAGGATGCGCGCGGCAGGGTTGATTCGGTGGGCGCGGCGGATGAAGGCGCGAGCGGCGCGGTCGGCCTCGGCTGTGACGCTGCAGGTGTTGACGACTACGACATCGGCGGCGGCGGGGCTGCGCTCGCTGAGGCCCGCGGCGAGGAGCGCGTTGCTGACCGCCTCGCCATCGGCGCGGGCGGCGCGGCAACCGAAATGTTCGATGTGGAAGGCCAACGCATCGCTCCGGGCGGCGAAACACTCAACAGGGATAAGGGTACCGGGGCGCGGGTGGAGTTTCAAGCAAGCGGCGGAGCCGTAGGCGCATGCGTACAGCGGGCGGCGAGGCTGAATGGAGAAGATTGCACAAAAGCGCTCGCCGGCAATGGGCCGGGGCTAGACTGGGTATGCAACCGCAACCTGTACGAATGCAATCAGGTAGCGCGGAAGGGAGCGACGATGGAACGGGAAGGCGTGCAATCAGCGCACAGGAAGATTGACTGGAGCGGCTTGACCCTGTTTCTGATTTCGATCTGCATCGTTCTGCTGTGCCTGGTGCTGGTGCGGCCGTTTCTTGCGGGCATCACCTGGGCTGTGGTGCTGGCAATTGTGACGCAGCGGCCGCATCGCTGGATCAGCGCGCGGGTGAAGAACCCGACCCTCGCCGCGACGATCACCACGGTGCTGGTGACGCTGGCCATTGTGGTGCCGACGCTGCTGGTTGTGCTGAGCGCGGGCGGGCATGTGCTGCAACTGGTGCGCGAATTCCAAAGCACCGCGACGGAGGAGGGCCTGCGCGAGTTTCTTGCTTCGCATCCGCGCATTGCGAGCCTGCTGCAAAGCGTGATGGACAACGTGAATGTGAGCCAGGCCTTTGAAAAAGGCGCCAGCACGGTGGCAATGCAGGTGGCATCGTTCCTGGGCAAGTCGATCGGTGCGTTCACGCAGGCGATTGTGATGCTGTTCGTCCTGTTTTTTCTTTACCGGGACAAGACGCAATCGCTCGCGTTTCTGCGCTCTCACATGCCGTTGGCCGCGGACGAGGCGGACTACCTGCTGCTGAGGCTTCGGGCGGCGATCAATGCGCTTGTTTTGGGGCGGTTTGCGGTTGCGGGGATTCAGGGATTGCTGTCGGGCATTGCGTATGCCGCGCTGGGCGTGGGCGCGGCGACGCTGCTGGGCGTGGCCACGATGCTGTTTGCGCTGGTGCCGGCGGTGGGAGCGTTTGTCATCTGGCTGCCGGTGGTGATTTATCTTGCGATGATTCATCACTGGGTTCAGGCGATTATCCTGCTGGGGGCCGGGTCGCTGGTGATCAGCACGCTGGACAATGTGCTGTATCGGATCCTGGT